>JANOGZ010000644.1:0-1511 GCA_031406255.1 Pyrinomonadaceae bacterium
GGCCGAGTTGGTGGTGCTCTCGGCGTGCCAGACAGCGCGTGGGCGGGTCGGCGCAGGCGAAGGAGTGATCGGGATGACGTGGGCGTTGTTCGTGGCCGGGAGTCCGACGACCATGGTCAGTCAATGGAAGGTGGAATCAACGAGCACGACCCAGTTGATGGTGGAGTTTCACAGAAACTTGACACTGCGAAAGCCAGGGTCCAAATCAGTTGTAACGAAAGCGGAAGCGTTACAGCAGGCGGCGATGAAGCTGCTGCGCGGTAAGCAGTATCGGCATCCGTTCTACTGGGCGGGGTTTGTGCTGGTCGGTGATGGAAGGTAGAGCCGATGTCGTTCGATAATCTCCGGCAGTCCTCATCGGATCACTCGACTCTGAGCTCATGCCTGAGAGTGCCTGAGCCGAAGTCTTCGAACCAGGCGAGATGCTCCGCCACCATATCGAATTCCACGACATACTTGCCGGGGGTGGCGGGCGCCTGGAGGCGTATGTCGAGGTGATCGGCCTCGCCCGGCTCAAGATCGCTTTTCAAAGCCGCGCGACCGTAATCCCAGCGCAGTTCTTCTTCGTCTTCACGCAGCAGGTGCGAGCCGAGCTGAACCATTCCTCTTTCCGAAGCGAGATCGCCGGTGGATGTCCACCGGGCGAGTCCCGAATTTTCAACGCGAATGCGAAAAAGGAGTTCGGACGCGGGACGGCACACGGCGGGCCCTTCTTCGAGCGTGATGATCGCCACGAAATGGCTCAGGACTCGACCGTCGACGGAAGACTCCTGCTTGCGGCAAACGAGCACCGCCCGCTCGCCCTCATTGGTGGTGGCAAATACCGTGACCTCATGAAACCCGATGTTTTTCAGTAGCGCCTGGAGGCACTCGATGCTCGGCAGGAACCAGTTGAAGACCTGTTCCTTAGCCTCCGGAGGATTCTCGACGTAGGCCAGCGGATGAAGCGTCTGCGTAAACTCGCCGAGCGTATGAACAAAGGATTTGGGAGCCTGTTGCTGGGGGAAGATCGCCGTCTCAATGATCAGCAGCTCCTTCGTCACCTGAAAGAGCTTCTCCAGTGCCAGTACCAGGTGCTTGCAATGATAAATGAGACCCAGCGCGAGCGTGATATCGAACCGGCCGACGCTGCGGGGGCTCAAATCATAAACGGACATCCTTCGGTATTGAATATCCAGTCCGAGAACGCGACGCACAAAGAGGGCCTGCCTGATGTGCTGTCGCTGCGCGTCGATACCGAATACCCGCGCCGCGCCGCGCCGCTTCGCTTCGACAGCGTAGAAACCGGCATTACACCCGACGTCGAGCAGAGTTTTCCCCGACAAATCAGCGGGCAGGCAGCGCTCGATTATTTGCCATGGACCCCGCGGGTGCTCGACCGGCTCGCCCATGACGCTCTCCGTTTTGGTGCGCAGTCCCGCTCCCAGATCGATACAGTGAAACCACGGACGAAGCTTCTCCAATTCAGATAGCATCTCTTCCCGCGTCATCAATCCTCCAGTCGGTAACAT
>JANOGZ010000648.1:0-4350 GCA_031406255.1 Pyrinomonadaceae bacterium
CAAGAAGCACGACCTGCTGTTTTCGCTGCACGTCAAGGCGACGATGATGAAGGTCTCGCACCCGATCGTAAACGACCTCGCTTGATCGTCCTCACCGAAGGCTCACGCGACAGCAAAGACTTAACGGCATCTAAGGTTACCGCACCTACCGCGTACATCTTGCGGATTAAACCTGCGGGCGCGTCCGAAGGCATCCACCGTTCTTTCTGCCCTTCCCGAATCTTTGGTTGAAGCACGGCCACAACTCTGTCTGACATAACTTACCACAGCTGACATCCTATTAATTTAATGGAGGCGCGCATGCTCGCTTCGGATACGATTCTACAAGACCGTTACCAAATTGTTGACCTGCTCGGACAGGGTGGGATGGGCGCCGTCTATCAGGCGACCGATCTTCGTTTCGGCAGCACGGTCGCTTTAAAAGAGATGATCGTCCAGGGGGACGAACTTCTCCGAGCGTTCGAACGCGAAGCGCGCCTGCTCAACAAGTTGCGGCATGGCGCGCTGCCGGTCGTGATAGATTATTTTGCCGGCGAGACGGGACAGTTTCTCGTCATGCAGTATATTCCGGGCGATGATCTGTCGACGCTCCTGTCGCGCAACGGCGGGCCGTTCGCGCCCGCGACGGTGCTCGGCTGGGCCGATCATCTGCTCGATGCGCTTGAGTATCTGCACACGCAGGAGCCGCCGATCATTCATCGTGATATTAAGCCGCAGAATCTAAAGCTGACGCCCAGAGGCGAGGTGATCCTGCTGGACTTCGGGTTATCGAAAATATCGGCGGTGGCCGGCATGACGCAGGCGGCGACGAGCGTCAGCGTCCTCGGCTACACCCCGCAGTACGCGCCTTTCGAGCAGATCAACGGCGTCGGAACCGACCCGCGGAGCGATCTCTATTCACTGGCCGCAACTCTCTATCACATGCTCACGGGCACGCCGCCGCTCGATGCGATGAAGCGTGCCGGGCACACACTACATGGTCAGGCTGACCCCATGCGTCCCGCGAACGAGGTGAATCCGGCGGTGTCACCCGCGGTCGCCAGTGCGCTGCACGCGGCAATGGCGATGAACCGCGAGGAACGACCGGCCTCGGCCGCGGCGTTGCGAGCCGCGCTGCGTGATGCCGCACAGGGGATCACGTCGGATGCGTCCTCTATCTCCTCGCCGACGGTGATAACTTCCTCATCGTCAGCCAGTGGCCAGGGGCCGCTATCCGTTCCTTCCGTCCCGGCAGGCGCGCCGACATCTGCCATGCCGGCGGTTGATACGCAAAGTGATTTTGCAACGGTGCCGCCGCCGCGTCGCGGCGTCCGTTGGCTCTGGCCCGCTCTGGGGAGCATTTTGGTGATCGCCTTCGCGCTCGGCCTCGTCGCGATGCGAACACGTCAGACAAAGAATGAACAGCCGGATCAGGGTTCAACTATGATGAGGGCGGCCGCCGCCCCTGTCTCGAAGAATCTACCTCTGCCACAATCCTCCTTCAGGTTTGAAACGGTAAGCCTGCATGAGAACGGAGCGCTCAAACAAAAGCAAACCGGGCAGGCGAAATATACCAAGGAAGACCTCGGCGGGGGAGTGAGAATTGAGCTCGTCGTCATCCCCGGCGGTAAATACCTGATGGGCATATCTGAGACGGCTAAGGCGGAGTATGCTGATGAAGGCCCGCAGCATGAGGTGACCGTGCCGACGTTTTATCTCGGGAAATTCGAAGTGACGCAGGAACAGTGGCGCGCGGTGGCGAAATTGCCGAAGGTGAGCCGCGATTTGAATGCCGAGCCGTCGGAGTTTAAAGGCGACAACCTTCCCGTCGAGAATGTCTCCTGGGATGACGCCAACGAGTTTTGCGCGCGGCTCTCGAAGAAGACCGGACGGCAGTATCGCCTGCCGAGCGAATCGGAGTGGGAGTATGCCAACCGGGCCGGAACCACGACCGCGTTTGCGTTTGGCGACGGGATCTCCCCACAGTTCGCCAATTACGATGGAAGCGACCCATCTGCACCATCTTCAAAAGAGTTGAATCGGGGACGAACAACAGCCGTGGGAAGCCTCGGCGTGGCCAACGCGTTCGGCTTATTCGATACGCACGGGAACGTGTGGGAATGGTGCGCCGGTGAGTATCACGATAGCTATCGCGGCGCGCCCGCGGACGGAAGCGCGTGGATGACCGGTGGAGATGCGCGCCAGCGCGTCGTGCGCGGCGGCTCCTGGCACAACATCGATATTGATTGCCGCTCGGCGAATCGCTCAAGCTATGAGCCGGACGGGCACTACAACGACATCGGCTTTCGCGTCGCGATGTCTTTTGAGCGGGACGCCAAATGAAATTAGTGGTCAGTGGTCAGTGGTCGGTGGTCAGTGGTCAGCCGGTCATGTGTGGCCTTGATCCGCATGGCGCGCGTGCGGGAAGCGCCCCTAGCGAAGGCGCTCTCTCTTCTTTATGTTAGCTGAAAGCTGAGCGTTGACGGTTGTACGCTTACTAAAATTATCAACGTTCGGCTTCAGGCGCGGCGCGGATCGAAGTTAATCTTTGATCCGCGCCTCGTCGCATCGGCTAAACCCTGTTATCCTTTTGCTCGACAGGGCAGGCGACGGCTTCGCGCGTAAAACTTTATCTCTTGAGCCTGACACGGCCCTGGATGTAAGGGCCCGACGATTTTTCTAAATCGAAACTTACAATCTCATGTTACGCAGCAGGTGCTTTTCCGCCCCGACGGGGCGACGGAGATTAGCCGGTGGCAAGCGAAGCGGAGCGTCGCGCCGCCACCGGACCGCAGGCCACAAACCAGTTGCACCCCGAAGGCGGTGCCGGACACACGCGGCCCTGAGATGCGCGGGTCAATAGGTCAGTAGATGCGGATTGCGCCGGTCTGACCTACACTGTATTTGTCGAAGATTGTACAGGCTAGCAAACTGAGCCCGCGTCCCCTCGCACCTCCTGTTTAGCTTTACCGCTAAACCTCGCGCTGTTCCCTGATACCTCAGCGCCTTTTCTATGCCAGTAGACGTGTGACGAATTGAAACCTTCAGTGGTGCTTTATGAAAATGACTGCTTCTCCTTTTAGAACTATGACGGTCGTGGCTGCACTAGTGTCGCTCCTCGTGGTGCAACCATTCAGAGCGCAAACGCAGGATCGAGGATTGCGACAAGCACCAGATGATAAAGCAGCAGGACAGTCCTCTCTTGGTCGCTACTACGCCCTTGTAATTGGCAACAACGCTTATCAGAACTTACAGAGACTAAAGACGGCGGAGGCCGACGCCCGGGTGGTCGAAGCTACGCTGCGCGAAAAGTACGGGTTTCAAACCAAACTGCTTTTGAATGCCACCCGGGAGCAAATCCTCTCGGCACTCAATTCCTATCGCAGAGAACTGGACCCGAATGCGAATCTGCTGATCTACTATGCCGGTCATGGCTATAACGACGTTGAAGTGGATAAAGCCTACTGGCTGCCCGTGGATGCGCAACAGACAAACAATTCCAACTGGATCAGCGCCGACGACATTACGATCAATATCAAGGGAATACCGGCCAAGCACGTGCTGATTGTCTCCGATAGTTGTTACTCGGGAACAATCGTCAGGGCGGCGGCGGCGTCTCTCTCGACACCGCAGGAGCGCGGAAGGTATTTGCAGAAGATGATGGCGGGAAAGTCTCGCACGCTGATGGCGAGCGGCGGGAATGAGCCGGTGGTTGATGATGGCGGTGGCGGGCATTCAGTGTTCGCTAACGCTTTGCTGCGTGGTCTGGATCAGAATGACAAAGATGTATTCACGGCAGACGAGCTTTTCCGCGACTACATCCAGGAAGCTGTCGCCGGAAAAGCGAACCAGACGCCGGAGTATAATCCGCTGCGCAACTCGGGGCACGACAGCGGCGATTTTGTGTTTGCTAGAAAAGGCGCAACTGTGCAGTTGTCTCCGGTTGGGGCAGGCACTTCAGATGAGCGTGCGGCAGCAGATAGGTTGGCAGGTTTAAGATCAACGACGCAGCCGGTCGATCCCGCGGCGATCGAGTTGAGCTACTGGGACACGATCAAGAGCAGCACGGACGCGGAAGATTTCAAGGCATACCTGGACAAGTACTCGAACGGGCAATTTGATGCGCTGGCGCGTAACCGCATCAAAGCTCTTTTAGTGGCCAAGCCGACGCCGGAGACTAACGCGCCGGCGGGTGTGGCCAACACCGCTGCCGCTCCGACGCCTGCGAGACCGAAGCCGGGGGCGGTGGTGCGCGGCAGCGCTGGCGTCGAGCTGGTGTATGTTCCGCCGGGCAGCTTCATGATGGGCTCGGAGAACAGAGATAAGGATGAAAAGCCGGTACATCGAGTGGATATCAGGGAAGGATTTTAC
>JANOGZ010000652.1:0-1932 GCA_031406255.1 Pyrinomonadaceae bacterium
CCTCCATCCGGCGGCCTTCGCTTTCGATAACTATGGCGGTGCCAGACATCACGCCGAGGTCGGTGTATTGACGCGTCTGCGGGTCGATTCTGTGACGCTTGACTTCGCCGGAGAGGGTCACGCCGGCCGCCCTTCCTGCCAGACCGTGGAGGAACTCCAGGTCCTCGCCGGCTTGCGGCATGGGTCTCGTGCGCGAGCAGATGCCCGTAAATAATTGATTATTCGTCGGGTGGCGATAAGCGTAAACGAGGTAGCGCTCGCCCTGTTTGAAGTCGTAGCCGCAGTCGCCGCCGCTCATCCCCGTGAAGACTCGGACTTCCGCTCCATCCACCCCACTAAAGGATTGTTCCAACGCGAATCTGAAAACCCTTTTCGGGTATTCGTAAGCCTGCCCCGCCCCTCCTTCATTCACTTTCGTCGTCGAACTGCCGGTGACGAGGCCGACGAAGACGGCGGACGCCGCGCCGTACGCCTCGCACGGCGGCCCCGGCTGGACGCACGAACAAGCCAGCGCCTCGCTTTGAAGTAACAGGAGCAGCAAAACGGCTGCTGCCGGCCACACAAAACCTGTTCGCATCATTTCCTCTCCCCGCCGAATGTGCCGTGCGGCTCGTCGATCAGCCCCGTACTCGGCACGGGCTGCGCAGACCCCGACGGGATCAGCGGGATATGCTCGTCGCCCTCGATCACGGCCCGTTCGGGGACGTCGCGCTCCGTGGTCTCACGCACGCGCGACACGAGCACGGCGGCGAGCAGCATGAACGCCCCGCCGATGAGCACGACGTAGAGCGGGCTGCGCGGGTTGTTTGCCCCGAAGAAGATGCGGATGATCGGACCGAAGGTCAGAGATTGAATGATCTCCGGGATGACGATGAAGAAGTTGAAGACGCCCATGTAGACGCCCATGCGCGCGGGTGGCAGCGCCGTCGAGAGCATCGCGTAAGGCATTGAGAGGATCGAAGCCCAGGCGATGCCGACGCCGACCATCGAGAGCACCAGCAGCCACGGGCTGGCGATGACGTAGATGGACAGAAGGCCGACGGCGCCGCAGACGAGGCAGATGGCGTGGACGAACTTTCGACTCGTGGCCGCCGCCAGCGACGGCAGCAGGAACGCGACGGCGAAGCAGGTGATATTCATAAACGACATCGCGAAACCGCCCCACTCCACCCCGCGCGTGTAAGCCTCGGACTGCGGGTCAACCGCGCCGAAGACCTGCCGGGCGACCGCCGGGACGTAAAACAGCCACATGCAGAAGAGGCCCAGCCACGTGCACACCTGCACGGGGGCGAGTCGGCGCATCATCTGCGGCATCTCGCGCATGGCCGAGAAGATTTCGTTCAGGCCGGCGGCGAAGCCCCGCTTCTCGCGCCGCATCCGGTTGAATTCTTCCATGTCTTCGGGTGGGTACTCCTTCGAGGTGAAGACCGTCCAGAGCACGGCGAGCAGGAAGGCGGCGGCCCCGATCTGGAAGGCGTACTTGATCGTCAGAGGGATGCCGCTCTCCGTGTTGCCGGTCACGCCGAGGTAGCGGAATCCGATGGGGAGCCAGCCGGCGAAGGTCGCGCCGAGGCCGATGAAGAAGCTCTGCATGACGAACCCCGTGGTCCGCTGGTCAGCGTTCAGCTTATCCGCGACGAAGGCGCGGAACGGCTCCATGCTGACGTTGATGCTCGCATCGAGAATCCAGAGCAGCCCGGCGGCCATCCAGAGAGTCCCGGAGGTCGGCATGAAAAAGAGGGCGACGCTGGCGAGGATCGCGCCCGTCAGGAAGTAAGGACGCCGCCGCCCGAGCGGCCCCCACGTCCGGTCGCTCATCGAGCCGATGATCGGCTGCACGATCAGGCCGGTCAGAGGAGCGGCGAGCCACAGTTGCGGGAGCTGGTCGGGGTTCGCGCCGAGCTTTTCGTAAATCGCGCTCATGTTGCCGAG
>JANOGZ010000730.1:0-1619 GCA_031406255.1 Pyrinomonadaceae bacterium
CCGCGAAAATCGTCGAGCGTGAATTCATTCTTCTGCAGCTTCTTGAGCTGAGCTTCGGCCTCCGATTGGTCGACTTTCGACTGTACTTCTTCGATCAGCGACAGCACATCGCCCATGCCGAGGATGCGCTGTGCGATGCGGTCGGGATAAAAGGGTTCGAGCGCGTCGTATTTTTCGCCGACGCCGACGAATTTCACAGGCTGTCCGGTCACCTGCTTGATCGAGAGCGCGGCGCCGCCGCGCGCATCGCCATCCATCTTCGTCAGGACGACGCCCGTGATCCCGACCTGACGGTGAAACTCTTCGCCCGAGCGCACGGCATCCTGCCCGGTCATCGCATCGGCCACGAAGAGCGTCTCGACGGGCTTCGTCTCGGCCTTGATCCGGACGAGTTCCTGCATCAACTCGTCATCGATATGCAGGCGTCCGGCCGTATCGATCAGCAGCGTGTCGTAGCCGATATCGCGCGCGTGTTTGTAAGCCTCGCGCGCGAGCGTCAGCGGATCATTCGTCTCCGGCAGTTCAAAGATCGCCTGTCCCGTCGCCTTCGCGATGACCTTCAGCTGCTCGCGCGCCGCCGGACGGTAAACGTCCGTCGAGAGCAGGAGCGGTTTGCGTTCCTGATTCTTGGCGAGCCAGCGCGCGATCTTCCCCGTCGAAGTCGTCTTTCCAGACCCCTGCAGGCCGACGATCATCACGACGTTCGGAATCGCCTTCGTAAAAACGAGGCGCGAAGACTGTCCGCCCAAGAGCTCGACGAGTTCGTCATAGACGATTTTGACGACCTGCTCCGAAGGCTTCAGCTCCTGCCAGACCTGCTGCCCTTCGGCCTTCTCTTTCACCGTGGCGATGAAGTCTTTAGCGACCTTATAGTTGACGTCGGCCTCGAGCAGCGCGAGGCGAATCTCACGGAGCGCCGCGGCGACATGCTCCGGCGTCAGCACGCCCTCGCCGCGCAGGTTCTTCAGCGTCCGTTTCAGTTTGTCGGATAAAGACTCAAACATAAGCAAATAGACGGGATTACACGGCAAAGCCGAAAACGAAGATGATAATCGCGCGGGGGACGGGTGTCAAGGAAACAGGTTCGGCCCCTTTTACTGGATGGGCGGAGTGGAAATATGTGCGTCCGAGACGTTGTGCAAAAAAGAAGGCGCCTGCCGGGCAGGCGCCTTCTGAGATTTGCTATCCGTGTGAGGGACGGCTAACGCGAGAAATTAGGATCGTTGCCCTCGCCAAGACCATTGGCGATGGTAAAGACCGTATCCGGAGTGTCCGCCGGGAAAGTTATTGTCGGGAGTCCCGGCCGCTGCAGGAGAAATGTTCCCGGAGGGAAGCGACCGTCAGCCCAGATGATGACGAATTGGTTGAAGCCGAGCAGCTCGCTCGAATTGTAATCGCCATAATTAGGCCGCGAATCCTGCCGGGAGAACCAATCCGTAGCAACGTCGGTCTGGACCTTATTGTGTCCGAACGAAAGACCGAGGTCACGCGAGACGGTCGCCCAGGCATCACCCAAGCGATTAAGCGGGTCGTTGCGGCGATCGAGCCAGGTCACGTAAACATATCCATGCTTGTTTGCTTGCACGGACGGGAAGACGTGGCTCGTCAGGCCCGGATCG
>JANOGZ010000742.1:0-1243 GCA_031406255.1 Pyrinomonadaceae bacterium
CGAGCACTAGAAGAAGCGGAAAGCCGAAAGCCGCCGGAGGCCGCTGGCGGAAGGCGCTCCTTTCGCATAGAAGGAGACGCGCTTTTGTCTGCGTGCTGATTGGCGCCTGCTGCCTGCTGCTGTTCGGATGCCGCCAGGATATGCAGGATCAACCCCGGTATGAGACGTACGAGTCGAACCGGTTCTTCGAAGACGGTCAGGCGTCGCGGCCGCTCGTCGAGGGGACGATACCGCGCGGGCCGCAGTATCGTGACGCCAACGCGTATTACTACACCGGCAAGATGGACGCCGCTCCGCGCCCGGCGGCCGGAGCGGGTGCCGGTAATAACGTCCCGGCCGGCGGCGGCGCGCTGGCCTCAGCAGCACCCGGCGGTGCGCTGGCGGGAGGAGCCGGAGCGGGCGCCAGTACGCAGGCTTCAGGCGGGGGGCAGGTGGGGGGCGATGCGAACGTGCGCGGCAATGTCGCCGGAGGCATTCCCGGACGCGGCGCGCCGGGAGGAAACGCCAACCCGAACAGCGGACCCGACATCTTCCCGTTTCCGATCACGCAGGAAGTGCTCGATCGCGGGCAGGAGCGCTTCAATGTGTACTGCTCGATGTGCCACGGGATGACAGGCGATGGTGATGGGATGATCGTCCGGCGCGGCTTTCGCCGCCCGCCGTCATTCCACAGCGAACAACTGCTCGAGGGAAATTCTTCGGCCAGCCATTTCTTCGATGTCATCACCAACGGCTGGGGGGCGATGCCCGATTACGCGGCCACGATCCCGGCAGAAGACAGGTGGAAGATCATCGCCTACGTGCGTGCGTTGCAGCTAAGCCAGCGCGCGAGGCTTGAGGATGTGCCGCCTGCCGAGCGCACGGGGCTCGGAACTTCCGGAGGAGGTGAGCGGCGCTAATGGATGCTACCTATACTGTCCCCCCTTTCGTCGGCCGCCTCCAGCAGCGGTCGCTCGTTGTCGGCATCATCGTGCTGGTGTTGAGCGGCGCGGGCGCCGTCATTCTCGCCGGACCCGCCCAGTTTTTCCGCTCCTATCTGGTCGCTTATGTTTTGCTCGTGGGGATCGCCGTCGGCAGCCTGGCGATCCTGATGCTACAGCACATGTCGGGCGGCGCGTGGGGCATGGTCATTCGACGCCCGCTTGAAGCGGCGACGCGCACGATCCCGTTGCTGGCGGTGCTGTTTATTCCCCTCGCCCTCGGCATCCACTCGCTCTATGAATGGTCGCACGAGGAGGTGGTC
>JANOGZ010000764.1:0-11110 GCA_031406255.1 Pyrinomonadaceae bacterium
ACGCAGCTCGATGCACGCTAGGGCCCCGCAGGCGAAGACGGTGAAACTCTACGATCCAAAAATCAACCGGCCGCACGGGCCGGTAAGTATCTGCGGCAAGCCCCTGCGGCCCCACGACTTGTTCGGGGTTTTCAACATTCCTCTCAAGTCGAGCGCGGAACTGGCAGAAACGTTAGGCCTGCAAAACGAAAGGCGCGCTGTGCATGCAACGCGCCTTCTGCAGACCAGCAGCCAAGGGTGAACTACGGCGTGCGATTCGCGTTTGAGTTTGAGTTTGCGTTGCGGTTCATGTTGCCGTTCATGTTCCCGTTCATATTGCTATTGCGGTTCGTGTTCGAATTCATGTTCCCGCCCGTGTTTGAATTCATATTGCCGTTCAGGTTCGAGTTCGTGTTCCCGCCGGTGGTCGTGTTCGTGTTCCCGCCAGTGGTCGTGTTCGTGTTGCCCCCGGTGGTCGAGTTCAAGTTCGCATTTTCATTGGTGGTCGTCGTGGTCGTGGTTGTATTGGTCGTGGTCGCGTTCGCGTTGTTCGCGTTCGTGGTGTTGGTATTCTCCGCTGTCGTACAACCGGCCCCGAGACCGGCAACGGTGAGTAAAGCCAGAAGAGCTAACGTTCGTCGCATCGAGTTTCCTCCTGTACCCCTTCAAGAGGGTCAGATTGTTGGGGAGCTGCGCGAACTTTCGCGCGGTTTCGCTGGAACAATTCCGCAACAGCTCGGTGTCAAAAGATTTAGCTACAGGCACCACTCCTTGTGCAAACACACCACCGCATAGTGGCGAGTGAACCTGAATAGCCGACAATTATTCATGTGGCTCGCGGTAGGGTTTTACTCGACCTGCGAGCCGAAACTGCTGTGGCGCATCCGTTGATGCCCTGTCATAACAAACAGATGCGCATTTGCCGGTCGTTTGGAGCGCCCCCCTCGAACCGGATGAGTGACGCTTCCCTTTTATTCTGACGCCCAGTGAGAGAGCGCGCTGCTCTGTCTTTAAGAAGTTCGTGCAGCTTTCCTCAATGAAACGCGCTTTTAGTCTTGCGGCGCGCGCAGTGTAGCACTAGGATAGCCCGAAATACACGATTTTTTTTATTTCGTCAAGGCCATCCGATGGAGCCTCTGCAACATATCTCGCTGCCCGGCTGCTCTTCCGCATCGCGCCCTTCCAGCATAACAAGACCGCACACAAAACGATTGCACGGCGCGCACATTAGTTTCCGTTTACTTGAACTCGAGAAACTGAGCCCTCACGTGTATGTTTCGTCGTCCGGGGACGCAACGGACACGCTGGATCCTGAATCGGGCTGGTTGCATCACGATCAGCACCCGGAACTCGGTTAAAATGTTGTTGAACCCCGTTCAGGAAGAGTCTCGACTTCGCCGACAAAGCCTGTTTGAGCTATTATTTACTTGACGTTAGAAGAAAAAAGGCGTACTTTAGTTTTGCCAACTATGTTTGGTATGTTTTATCAGTTTTAGCTCATTCACACCAACGCGACAATTTCAGGTTGTCCGTGATTTACAGAAGTTTCTGCGCTTCGATTCGCAAAAGCCTTCAGCAGGAAACCCTCAAACAATGCCCAAAGGAAATTGGAAAAGCCTGACGCTCGTCGGCGTCGTGGCGGTGCTCGCAGTAGCGCTTCTTGTGGTCTCGCTCTACGGGTTACGCTTACTGGAGTGGTCTGGTCTCGGATGGTGTGCTGTCCTGCTCGTCCTGACGGTTGCCGCCGGCCGCCTGACGGTGCCCGTGACCAACGCCGTCGGCACGAGTCAGAGCCAGAAATCAGTCGCTGACGCCTTTATTTTTCTGACGGCGATGATGTATGGGGCCGCGCCGGCAACCGTGCTTGCCGCCATTGATGGCTTCAACAGCGCGCGCCGGGCGCGGGATCCACGGATCAGCGTTTTTTCGACCGGCGCCGCCGCAATTTCCACCTTTACCGCTGTCTTTCTCTATGAAGCGCTGATCCGCCTGCTCGTTGGAGAATACGCCGGCAGCTTGGCGACACAGGGTATTCCATTCAATCTGTTGCTGCTGCCGCTGTGCGTGCTGGCGCTCGTCCAATATTTTCTGAGCACGGTGGCCTCGGCTGCCTTCATCGCTTTTGAGACGGGCGACATGCGACTGACGCTCACCCGCGAAAGCTTCGTGTGGACTTCCGTGACGCACATCGCCGGGGCTTCGGCGGCAGTTCTTTTTTACGCGGCGTGGCACGGGGGCGGGATTTCTTTTCTCTTCGTCGGCGTGCTGCTGATCACGCTGGTTCACTTGCTTTATCGTTTCAATGAGCGGCGCGTCGAAGAGGTTCGACGCGCGGAAGCCGAGAAGTCGCGCCATATTCAGGAAATGGCCGACCTCCACATGAACACGATCGAATCGCTCGCCGTTGCGATTGACGCCAAAGATCAAACCACTCACGGGCATGTCCGCCGGACGCAGATTTATGCGATGGAGTTGGGACAGATCATCGGAGCCTCCGAGTCGGAGCTTCTGGCGCTGGAAGCCGGAGCCCTGCTGCATGACGTCGGCAAGCTGGCCGTTCCCGAATACATTCTGAATAAGCCGGGTAAGCTGACCGCCGCCGAGTTTGAGAAAATGAAAATCCATCCGGTCGTCGGCGGCGATATTATCAAGCGCGTCGGCTTCCCTTACCCGGTGGAAGATATCGTGCGTTACCACCACGAGAAGTGGGACGGCTCGGGTTATCCGAAAGGCTTGAAGGCCGAGGGGATTCCCCTGGTTGCGCGCATCATCGCAGTGGTCGATTTCTACGATGCGACGCGCTGCGATCGCCCGTATCGCGTCGGGATGAAGCGCGAGGAATCGCTCGGACTACTGCGCAAAATGGCCGGATCATCATTTGATCCTCACATAGTCGAGAAGTTCCACAAGCATATCGACTATTTTGATAGCCTCATCGCAAAGCAAGACATCCGGGAGCAGGTCGCTTCGGAAGCGAGCGATGAACTTACGAACGGCCGGCCGGATGCGGGTCTGGCCTCGGATGTGCTCGGCGCTCCGGCGGACGATGCGGGTTTCCGTTCTATCGCCGAAGCGCAACGCGAGGTGTTCGCCCTCCACGAGATCGCGCAGACGATCGGCTCATCACTTAGCGTTAGCGATACCGTCACGCTTATCTCCAGCAAGCTACGCTCGATCGTCCCCTTCGACACCTGCATCATCTCGATCGTGGATGAGAAAACAGGCAAAGCTCATCCGGCGCACGTCGCCGGCGAACATGCCGAGACTTTTTCGCGGCGGCGAATCACCATCGGGGAAGGTATTACGGGCTGGGCGATCGCTAATGGGCGCTCGATGTGCAACACTCCGCCCGAACTTGATCTGGTCGGCGTGCCGGAGGAAATCGCCTCAAATATACGTTGTGTATTGGTTTCACCGCTCATTCGTGAAGACGGCGCATTCGGAGCGATCACGCTCTATTCGGCCAATCGTGCTTCCTATACCACCGAGCATGTCCGCCTCCTCGAATCGGTCTCGCAACATGCCTCGAGTGCTCTTAATAACGCTTTAATGTTTGAGAAAACGAAGGAGAGCGCGCTCACCGATCCCCTCACTGAATTGCCCAATGCCCGCGCCCTCCACCTCACGCTCGAACAGCGCGTCGCCGAGTGTCAACGTCTGAATCGCGAACCACTGGCCGTCATGAGTATGGATCTTGACGAATTCAAGAAGATTAATGACTCACACGGTCACGGCATCGGCGATCGCATGCTGGCGAGTGTCGCCGGTGTGATAAAAAAACAGTTGCGGCAGATGGATTTGCTGGCCCGTTATGCGGGCGACGAATTCGTGACGGTGATGCCGATGGCCTCCGGCGAGGTCGCCATAATGGTTGCCCAGCGTATCCGCGCCGCTGTCGAATCTCACAAGTTTGCGGTTCGCACCGGGCGGACGGCGCAGGTCGGGATCAGCATCGGGATCGCATGCTTTCCGGTGGATGGCGAAACGGCTGAACAGCTATTAATGACGGCCGACCGCAATATGCAGCGCGATAAACATGCGCGTAAGCTCGCCCCGGCTCTTCAGAGTTCCGCCAGCACCATCACCTCTATCGACGCTTTCAGATAATTTCTGCTCCCTCTGAGTAACTTTAGGGTGCGCGTTTGCTTCAAAGGCAAACGCGCCCTTTTTTCTTCGGCTGACCTTTTTGCGCAACCCCGTCTATCTCGCGTATAATTCCGACTCGGTTTTAAACCGAATCTATCAAAAACAAGCTGCGCGTGTTTATCGGAGCGTCATTCGCGCTGAAAGTGTGTTACCGAAGGGAAAGACGTCCGAGCGATCACGAGCGCGAGAGAATTCTCACATGAGCGATCTGAAAGTTACGCGAATGAAACCGCGCGAACAAACGGGAGAAGCCACCGGAGCGGTACTCGCTCAGGCGTCACCCACGCCGGATATCACCGATGCAACCGATACGGAAGAATTGCGACAGGAGCACGATCAGCGTCAACACCATCAGCAGGAACGGATCGTTGAAACAGACCGCGACACGCTACTCCATCTCCTCTACCAGATGATCCTTATCCGGCGCTTTGAAGAAAAGGCGGCGGAAGCTTACACGCTGGGGAAAATCGGCGGGTTTTGCCACCTCTACATCGGTCAGGAAGCGGTCGCCGTCGGCGCCCTCTCGGCGCTTCGTGCGGATGACTATGTGCTGACCAGTTACCGTGATCACGGGCACAGTCTCGCCAAGGGCACGTCGCCGGACGAGGCGATGGCCGAATTATACGGAAAGGCGGGGGGCTGCTCGGCCGGCAAAGGCGGATCGATGCATCTGTTCGATGCGGACGTCAATTTTCTCGGCGGGCATGCCATCGTCGGCGGGCAAATCCCGCTCGCGACAGGCGTCGCCTTCGCCGCCAAGTATCGCGGCACGGATCAAGTAACCCTCTGTTTCTTCGGCGAGGCGGCCGTCAATCAGGGAGCTTTTCATGAATCGCTAAATATGGCGCAGCTCTGGAAACTCCCCTGCATCTACATCTGCGAAAACAATCAATATGGGATGGGCACCTCGCTGGCGCGCGCCATGTCATTGCAGGACGTATCACAGAAAGCCTGCGCTTACGATCTCACGTCAGAATTTGTTGACGGGATGGACGTGCTCGCCATGCGGGAGGCGGTGCGGCGCGCCGCCGAGCGCGCCCGCGCCGAATCGCTACCGACTCTTTTAGAGGTTCGCACCTATCGTTTCATGGGCCATTCGATGTCCGATCCGGGCAATTACCGCACGCGCGCCGAAATCGAGAAATACCAGGAACGCGACCCGATCAAGCTATTCACCGCCAATCTTCAAGAGAAGGGGCTGCTTGATGACGCGACCCTCGCCGAGATGGAGCAGCGTGTGCGCGAAGAAATCGAACGCGCCGCCCGCTTCGCGGAGGAGAGTCCGGAGCCCGCGCCGGAAGAGCTTTACACGGATATCTACGCTAATCCGCCGGTGAACGTGACGCGGTAAATCGTCCGCAGAAAAACACTCAACTGCCGGCGCGTTACTTATCATGGAGGATATTCGATGGCCGTCATCACCATCCGCGAGGCTCTCAATCAGGCTCTCCGCGAAGAGATGCGCCGCGATGAAAATGTTTTTCTGATGGGCGAGGAGGTGGCCGCTTATCAGGGCGCATATAAGGTTTCGAAAGGGTTGCTGCAAGAGTTCGGGGAGAAACGCGTGATTGATTCGCCGATCACCGAACTGGCATTCGCCGGTTTGGGCGTCGGCGCGGCGATGGCCGGGCTGCGCCCCGTCATCGAGTTTATGACGTTTAACTTCTCCATCCTCGCGACCGATCAGATCATTAATTCCGCCGCCAAAATGCTCTACATGTCGGGCGGCCAGTTCAAAGTGCCGATCGTATTTCGCGGGCCGGGCGGCTCCGCTTACCAGGTCGCGGCGCAACACTCGCAGGCGCTCGAATCATGGTACGCAAACTTTCCTGGTCTCAAAGTCGTCATGCCTTCGACCGCGGCCGATGCCAAGGGATTGCTCAAGAGCGCGATCAGGGATGACGATCCCGTGATTTTCATCGAGCAGGAAAGGATGTACGGCAACAAAAGCGAGGTGCCGGAGGATAAGGACTTCACCGTGCCGCTCGGCGTCGCTGACATCAAGCGCGAAGGCACGGATGCGACGATCGTCGCGCGCTCGCTGATGGTTCCAGTGGCCCTCAAGGCGGCCGAGGAGTTAGCGAAGCAGGGCATCTCATGCGAAGTGGTCGATCCGCGCACGATTCGCCCGCTCGATACCGAAACCATTATCAACTCAGTGAAGAAGACGAATCGCGTCGTGATTGTCGAGGAATCCCACCCGTTCTGCGGCGTCGGGGCAGAGATCAGCGCACAGATCATGGAGCAGGCTTTTGACTACCTGGATGCGCCCGTGCGCCGTCTATCAGGAGCGGATGCTCCGATGCCTTACGCGAAGAGTTTGGAGAAGCTGGCGCTCCCGGATACGCAGCGCCTCATCGCGGCGGTGCGCGAAGTGGCTTACCTCGATTAATTCACCGCATAGGAGATTGAATGGCAACGCAAGTCGTAATGCCCAAGCTCTCCCCGACGATGGAGGAGGGCCAATTGTCACGGTGGCTCAAAAAAGAGGGCGATAAAGTCAGCGTCGGCGAGCCGCTCGCCGAAATTGATACGGATAAGGCGACGATGGAAGCGCAGGCGCTGACGACCGGCGTGTTGCGCAAAATTCTGGTCAATGATGGCGAGACCGTGCCGCTCGGCGCGATCATCGCGATCATCGCCGAACCCGAGGAAGATATCTCGGCGCTTCTCGCACAGGCCGGATCAGGCCAGGCGGCAGCGGAAAATAAGAAGAGTACTGAGGAATCTGTCGCGGCGGGAGGCGACGGCGCGCCGCCGGAGATGGCTCAAGTCGGCGTGGACGGCGCTCGCACAGAAGCCACAACCCAGGGAGCGCCGATCGCCGCCGATAAGGGCGGCGCCCCCTCTGCAGATCAGCCTCAAACGTCGACAGCAGCCGCCACGCGGCAGGAGGGGGAGAGCGCCGGTGCGCCACCTTCAGGTAACGGTCAACGCGAACACGCCGCGAAGAGCGGTAGCAGCGGCGGCGGGCGGATCGTCGTTTCCCCGCTCGCCGCGCGCATGGCGGCCGAGGCAGGAATCAACATTCAATCGCTGACCGGAAGCGGACCCGGCGGACGTATCATCAAGCGCGATATCGAAGACGCAATTAATAACGCTTCGAAGCAGCCCGCCACCGCGCCCGAGTCACCGCAGGAAACGCCGGCGTCACAGCCTGCCGCCCCGCGGCCACACCTTAGAGCGGTGGAGACGCGCGCACCGCAGCCGTCTACGGCATCCGAGATCGAAGGCGCTTCGCCCTATCGCGATGAGCCGATCTCAGAGATGCGACGCACCATCGCCCGTCGTCTCACAACATCGATCGGCCCCGTGCCCCACTTCTTTCTGACGACAGAGATCGAGATGGACCGGGCGGCCGACTTGCGCCGCTCGATCAACGAACTTGAGCCTCAGCTCAAGGTCAGCGTCAACGACCTGATCATCAAGGTTGCAGCCGTTGCGCTGACCCAGCATCCGCTGGTCAACGCCTCGTTTCAGGAAAAAACTGTCAGGTATTACGAGCGCGCCGATATCGGCGTCGCGGTCGCTCTCGAAGATGGCTTGATCACGCCGGTCGTTCGATCGGCGGATCGCAAAACGGTCGGCCAGATCAGCCGCGAGGTACGCGAACTGGCCGAGCGCGCGCGGGCGCGCCGACTGCGTCCTGAAGAATACACCGGCGCGACATTCTCGATCAGCAACCTCGGGATGTTTGGGATTGACGAGTTTACAGCCGTTATCAACCCGCCCGAAGCCGCCATTCTCGCCGTCGGCGCGATGCAGCCCAAGCCGGTGGCGCGCGACGGCGAGATCGTCGTTCGCCAAATCATGCGCGTCACGATGTCCTGCGATCACCGCGTCGTTGACGGCGCGACCGGGGCAAAGTTTCTCCAGACATTAAAAAAGATCCTGGAGAACCCGCTCCTGATGATCGTTTGACGCTAAATTCCTTATTCTTTATCGAGCAGGGGAGGGAAATATCGATGAACAGGCCGGAAGACCGGGGCCAGCCATCAGCGGCATCCCAAAATAAGACATGAGTGAAGCCGTTTCGCTTCGACGCGGGAATGCCCTTCAGCCACACCTGGCCCTCATCGCAGTACAGATCATGTTCGGGACGTGGCCAATCGTCGGCAAGATCGCCCTGCGTGCTTTGCCGAGCACGGGGCTCGTCGCGTTCCGCATCGGCGGAGCGGCCCTCGCATTCGCGTTTCTGCTTCGGATAACGAAACATACTTCCATCACGCAGCGGGGCGATTACGCGCGGCTGGCGCTGTACAGCCTGCTCGGCGTCGTTCTCAATCAATTCCTTTTTACCAAAGGGCTCGCGCTTTCGACCGTCATCAATGCCACCCTGCTCGGCACGGCGATTCCGGTTTTCACACTGCTCGCGAGCCTCATCCTCGGCTACGAGCGTGCCTCACTGCGGACGACGATCGGAATTCTGATCGCGGCCGGCGGCGTCGTTTATCTAATCAATCCGCTGCGCGCCGATTTCTCCGCCGAGTCTACCTACGGAAACCTGCTGCTCGTTGCCAACACGCTGGCGTACGGCACCTACATCGCCATCTCGCAGGATATGCTCAAAAGGTACGGGGCGCTCACCGTTATTACGTGGATTTTCGCTTTCGGCTGCGTCGCCGCGCTGCCCGTAGGCGGCTATTATCTCGCTCACACACCCCTCCAGGGTCTCGATCCCGGGGTGTGGCTGGCCGTCGGTTACATCATTCTGGTGCCGACGGTCGGCGCGTATTATTTGAACGCGTGGGCGCTGGCGCGTGTCGCGCCGAGCACTGTCGCCGTCTACATTTATCTCCAACCACTGATCGCCTTCGCGCTCGCTCCCCTGGTGCTGGGTGAAAGCTGGAATAGACGCACATGGATCGCCGCCGCGTTGATCTTCGCGGGGGTCGCTGTGGTAACGTGGCGGGCGCGTAATCGTGTCATGGAGGAAGTGTCGGAACACCCCGACGCCCTCGGCCACTAAATTTGTTAAGATCACCCGGACAGGAAGCCGGATCGCGTTATGGCAGCAGCGGCAGCGCAAAATCAATCTCGCATGTCTCTGGCTGAAGAGACGGCTGCAAAAAATTCGGCGGCCCGACTTTCGATCTTCGCCGCCGCTTTCCTGATCTCACTCAAAACCCTCGCCGGCTGGAAGACGGGTTCGATCAGCGTCTGGGCATCGCTGCTCGATTCGGCGATGGATATCTTCGCTTCGACCATCAACTTTATCGCGGTGCGCGCCGCCGCGCGCCCGCCTGATGAAGATCACACTTATGGCCATGGAAAGGCCGAATCGCTGGCGGGCCTTTCGCAGGCGGCGGTGATCGCCATCTCTGGCGGTTATCTGATCTGGAAAGCAATCGGCAGAATCATCCGTCCGCAGCAGACAAGCTCCGAATGGATCGGCATCATCACGATGCTCGTGGCGGCGGGTGTCAGCATCGCACTGGTCTTCCGGCTTCGACAGGTGGCGAGGCAAACCGATTCTCCGGCCATCAGCTCCGACGCGGTTCATTACGCCTCCGATATTTATACCAATTCGGGAGCGCTGCTCGCGCTGGTGATCATCGTCACGACCGGCTGGAGACTGGCCGATCCGTTGATCTCGATCCTCATCTCGCTCTATATCCTCTGGTCCGCGTTCAGCGTCGCGCGCGAATCAATAGATATCCTGATGGATCGCCGTCTACCCGTCGAGGTGGACGAGCACATCACGCGCATCGTCAGCCGTTACCACGATCAGGGCGTGATCGGTTTCCATGATCTGCGGACGCGCCGTTCCGGCTCATTCAAATTTATCGATCTGCACCTGGAAGTGGATCGCAGCAAACGCTTCGAAGAAGCCCATGCGCTGACAGTTGCCGTCATCCGCGCGATCGAAGCCGAAGTGCCGCGCGCGCGCGTACAGGTGCACACAGACCCGGTCTGACCTCACCTAAGCGGTCTTGAAGGTCCGGTAGTTGTTTCCCGTTTCCGTTTCGGCAGCTCGTCTCAACTCATACAATTTCATCAATGCTTCCACGGGCGACAGAGCATCCGGATCGATTTCAAGTAATGCCTGCACGATTTTTGATTCCTCGCCGAATTGCGGCTCGCGGCGTCCCGGTTCGCTTCCCGCCGCGCCACGTGGCTGGCCCGCCTCGTATTCGCCCAGGAGCTCTTCGGCGCGACGGACGACGGGTCGGGGCAGGCCGGCCAATTTGGCGACATACACGCCATAACTCTTCTCTGCGATGCCGGGGCGAATCTTGTGCAGAAAAATAAGCTCTCCGTCCTTCTCGGCGATCTCGACATGGAGGTTCTGCAGGCGCGGCAGAACTGACGCCAGCTCCGTCAGTTCATGGTAATGAGTCGCAAAGAGCGTTTTTGAACGTAATTTTGGATGATTGTGGATATATTCGAGGACTGCCCGCGCGACGGCCAGGCCATCATAGGTTGACGTTCCGCGCCCCAACTCATCGAGCAGCACGAGCGAACGCGGTGTCGCGTGATGCAGAATCTGCGCCGTCTCGACCATCTCCGTCATGAACGTCGATTCACCGCTCCCGATCCGGTCATAGAGCCCGATGCGCGTAAAAATGCGGTCGCAGATGCCGATCGCGGCTTCACTGGCGGGCACGAAACACCCGGCCTGGGCCATCAGCACGATGAGCGCCGTCTGCCGCAGGAAAGTGGATTTGCCGGACATGTTCGGGCCCGTAATCAAAGCTATCTCCGGTGCATCGGCGCTGTTCAGCTCCACATCATTAGCGACGAAGGTTCCCGCTTCGACCGCTTCTTCAAGCACCGGGTGCCGCCCCCCCCTGATACTCAGCGCCGGCGATTGTGCGACAATCGGTCGCACGTAATTAAACTGCACGGCGACTTCGGCGAACGCCGCAATCGCATCGAGATAAGCTATCGTCACCGCCGCCTTCAGAATTTCCTCCCGATTCTTCCCGATCTCTGTGCAGACCCGGCGAAACAGGCTCGCCTCCAGCTCGCCAATGCGCTCCTG
>JANOGZ010000789.1:0-1187 GCA_031406255.1 Pyrinomonadaceae bacterium
GACTGATATGAGAGCGTCCCCCAGAAACCCAACAACGGAGTAAAACCATGGTAAAGAACGCAGGATTTATCGAAGAAGCACAGGTAGTTCAGGCGCCGTCAGATGCGGAAGCCCTGAACGTTAAAACGGGCGCCCTCGGTCTCGATGTCGGCACCAGCCGGATCGTGCTCGCTGATGGCCCGAGCAATCAAATGGCGTACTCGCAGCTGAACGCCTTCGTCAACGTCCCCTATTCGAAGATGGCCGAGGATGTGTTGCAGCAGAAGAACATGGTCTATGAACGCAACGGCGGCCAGGACCTCTATGTCTTCGGCAACGATTCGGATTTCTTTGCCAGCTTCCTCAACACGGTGGCGCGTCGCCCGATGCAGCACGGCGTGCTCAATCCGCAGGAGAAGAAGGGACAGCACATGATCAAGTCGATCTTGCAGAAGCTGCTCCCGCGCGCGCACAAGAACGAGATGCTCTGCTTCAGCGTGCCCGGCCAGGGCGTGGGCGCACACTCCAATCTCGTCTATCACGAAGCCGTGTTGAAGAGCATCCTGCAGTCGCTCGGTTACAACGCCAAAGCGATCAACGAAGGTCTGGCCGTCGTCTTCTCCGAATTGCAGGACGAAAACTTCACCGGCATCGGTATCAGCTGTGGCGGCGGCATGTGCAACGTCAGCGTCGCTTTCATGTCGATGCCGATGATCACCTTCAGCACGCCAAAAGGCGGCGACTACATTGATACGAGCGTCTCCGAAGTGTTGAACGAAACGTCAACGCGCGTGCGCCTCTACAAGGAAGAGTCACTTGATCTCTCGCGTCAGCCGAAGGACGAGATGAATACCGCGCTGCACATCTACTATGAAGACGTGCTGCAAACGCTGATCACGAAACTGCGCGACGAGCTCGAAGGCTCGCGTCATCTTCCGACGATTGATCGTCCGATCCCGATCGTCCTTTCCGGCGGCACGGCGAAACCGGCCGGCTTCCTGCAGAAGTTCGAAACGATGCTCAAGGCGAGCAATCTTCCCATCCAGATTTCAGATATCCGCATGGCGAAAGACCCGCTCACCGCAACCGCTACCGGCTGCTATATCGCGGCGATGTCGGAGGCCAAGTAAGAGCCTCCGCCATCGCGGATCAAAGGAATGTCGAGCGCGCACGGGGCCGCCCGTCGCTTCTCGCTTATTCCATCGTCA
>JANOGZ010000808.1:0-1513 GCA_031406255.1 Pyrinomonadaceae bacterium
CGGTTATGAGGCTGAGAGCGTCTGCTCATCTTCTTCGTCATCTTCCGAGCTGGCGTCAGTATCCGCCGCTTCCTGCGGGTGTTCCTGATCCAGATCGCGTTTGATGGCGTCGAGAATTCCGTTGATGAACTGCGTCGCCTCATATGTCGAAAAGCGGCGCGCGATCTCTAACGCCTCATTGATGGCGACGGTGCGCGGCGTCGGCTCATGAAGGAATTCATAGACGGCGAGGCGCAGGACATTACGATCAACGATCGCCATGCGCGAGATGCGCCAGTGCTCGGCGCGCGAGCGGATGCGTTCATCAAGCTCGGCCACGCGGGCGAGCGCACCCGTGACCAGCCGCGTCGCAAACTCGCGCGCCGCATCGTCCAGCTCGGCATCGCCCAACTCCGCCCAGTACGAACGCACGAGTTCGTCGGTCCCCGCCGAACCTGTAACGTCAGCCGCAAAGAGCATTTGCAAGGCACATTCACGCGCCTTACGTCGCGAACCCATAAACCTCGATATAAGCTCAATAATAAACGATGAACGGCGCGCCAGAACCGGTTTCACCACCTACGAAGCGGGCACGGCCGTTCATCATTTACTAAAAGCATCCCTGAAAAGATTTACCATCTCGACGGCCGACATCGCGGCCTCGAACCCTTTGTTTCCGGCCTTCACTCCCGCACGATCAATCGCCTGCTCGAGCGTGTCGGCTGTGACGATGCCGAACACGACCGGCACGCCCGTCTCCATGCCTGCCTGGGCGATGCCCTTCGCCGCTTCACTCGCGATATAGTCAAAATGCGGCGTCTGGCCGCGAATGATCGTGCCGAGGCAGATCACCGCGTCATACTTACCTGAACTCGCGGCCTTGCGCGCCGTCAGCGGAATCTCGAATGAACCCGGCACTTTGAAGTGCACGACCGCATCGTCTTGTGCTCCGAGCCGCGCGAGCGCATCAAGCGCGCCCTCAACCAGCCGGGCCGTCAAAAAATCATTCCACCGGCTGGAGACGAGCGCAAAGCGAAAGCCCTCGGCATTTAATCGTCCTTGATGGGTGACGGGTTGCATCCGAAGTGACTTCACCAGCTCCGAATCATGTAGAGAATTAAGCCATCCGCAGTATAGGTTAACCGGTCGTGAGCATCAAGTGGCAGCGGGTGCTAATAATATTAATGGGGACACAAACGCGAGCGCGAGCGCGTCAACCGCTCTTTCGATTGGCGGCCACGGGCGGACAACGCGCGTCCGACTTCGATTTATCCACCTGAACGCGCCGTCACTCGCCGCGGAAGCGGGGGGCGCGTTTTTCGAGAAAGGCGCGCGTGCCTTCGCGCATGTCCGAAGTGGCAAAGAGGCGGCTGAACAATTCGGCCTCAAGCGCCAGGCCGTCTTCCAGGGAGAGGCGCGCGCCCCGCGTGACGGCTTCGAGACAGGCGCGGATCGCGAGCGGCGCCTGTTCCATGATGGCACGGGCGAGCGCTTCCGCCGCCGGCAAAAGCCCTTCGGTCGAGTCGACGACGCG
>JANOGZ010000859.1:0-2085 GCA_031406255.1 Pyrinomonadaceae bacterium
TTTCATTCACGATAACACCGTCTCATCAGGAAAAATAACAATGCCGGGATGGCCTGTTTAAAGGTACCCGGCATTGATTCAATTCTAACGCTTGAGATGGGCTCCGAACCTACATGAACCAGGTTCCATCGAATGTTGCCATTGCGGCGTTGGATACGTAGTGTCAATGCTGAGGTAGCAGATAACACTCCATCGGCGGGCTAACAGCTAATAGAGGCGGCCCTGTCAAGAGAAAAGTTTATCCCCTGAGCCCCGCCAGGGGCTCCTTCTTTCTTTCGGATTGACTTTATCCTGTTGCTTCTCTTCTCACTGCACTGACTTGTTTCTTTGCTTTGCGGTATCAGCTTTGGAGCTGCACCAAACAGCTAATCGGGCTCTCCATGAGGGTCACTCATGTCGCTCCACTTCGAGAGCGGAACAGGCGCCAGAAGATCAAGGGTTCCGTACCAGCCTCACTCAAAAAGTCAGCGGGATGAGTCTGCCTTTGCATTTAACTCAGACTCTCACCAGTTATCCACGAGATACAGGCACGGGCAGCACAAAGCGAGAGAGAAGAAGGTCGAGGAGGACGCACTCCCAATCAACTCATCGGGTTGGTCCCACTTAGACTTTTGGGGTTAGTGCGCCCTCCTCCTTCGTCAAGCAAGTTGCCAAAGAGCAACTGGCCACGAAACTCTTCATTTTCACTCATGATGTAATAGGCAGCCTGCGCCAGTTTGTGCGCGATGATCCCGTAGGCGATCAACTTGCGTGCTCGTCCTCGTCTTCGGCTGAGGTGTCGCTCGAAGCAGCGACGGACCTCCGGGTAGCACCTCACAGCATGCACCGCGGCCTGGGAAAAGGCCCACTTCAGATAGTGATTGCCTTGTTTACTGCCACGACCTCGTTTGGTGGTCTTGCCTGACTGCGCAAGCCCCGAGACTACTCGGCAGTAGGAAGAGAAGTGACGGACGTTCTCGAAGCGTGTGATTTCTCCCACCTCGTAGAGGATCGTGAGCGCCAGCACCGGGCCGATCCCGTAGATCTGCTGAAGACGAGCGAAGACGGCTTGCGCTTCTGCCCGTTCCAGAATGGAATGCTCGAGTTCTTTGATCTGCTCACTGTAAAGCTGGATGCGCGCCAACTCCTGGCTGACTGAAAGTCGCAGCAGCGGGTGCGCGAAGTACTGCTCCAGCTCTTCTTCAGAGAGTTCTTCAATCTCATGACGCCGGGCGTCAATGATGCCTTCCCGGAGCGCGAGACGAGAGAGCCGTCCGTAGAGTTCGGCGCGGCGTCGGACCAGCAGCAAACGCTGGCGCAAGAGGTCACGAACTGGTCTGGTCTCTGGTGGATAGATATAGGCGCGCGGGATGACACCGGCCAGGAGCAGCTTGGCTAGAGAGAAGGCATCGCGGCGGTCAGTTTTGATCTTTGCTCCTGTGATCATGAACAAGCCGAGGGTATGCGCCAGGCACACATTAAAGCCGGCAGCACGCAATCCATCAACGAGCCAGTACCAGTTGAAAGTGCTCTCGACGACGATCTGCAAGTCGGCTTTGTAGGGTTCCAGCAGAGCAATGATGTGTGGCAGCTTATTCGACACTTTCTGATCCACGAGTCTGGAAAGGTGTTGGTTGATGACGCACACATGCGAATCTCTTGCACTGAGATCGATTCCGCAGTAGAAAGACATGAGAGGCGGCCTCCTTTTTGGCGAAAGGGTGGAAAAGCGAGCGAATCATACTTCGTCCGCTTGGGCCGCCTCTAATGATTATCAACTCATTGAACCGGACGCGCAATCAGCAACCTTGTTATCATCGAAGGCCACAGCGCGCTGGTTAATTCGGGCGTTAGATTCCTGTTGAGTGGTGAGACCTCATTCTTTCTGAGGAAGTCATTGTGGCTTGTGCCTGATGAGGCTTGTGTAGTGAGAGCCTCGCGCGTCATCTGATTCTTGAAAGATCGTGCTAATCTGCTCGCCATTCGGCGAGTCGAGAGTTGATTGATGCTCTTGTCGGTGCTGGTCGTGTACGTTGAAGTAACGTCGGACGAAATCTAACAAGGGGATGGAGCCGACCGGAATGAGCTGGTCTCTCATCGCGAGGC
>JANOGZ010000875.1:0-4041 GCA_031406255.1 Pyrinomonadaceae bacterium
AAATTCATGCCCCTCGACTGAAGAGTAAACTTTAAGCCCACCGTAGCAAACTACTAAAGCCATGAGTAGAGGCGCTTTAGGCAAATCAAGGCCCGAATCGCCGGCGGTATTCTCCGGAAGTGCTGAACGCATTGACCATCTCCGCGCGTCGGAAATCTCCATTAAACTCGTTCAGCTTATTCAGCCAGAAGTTGTATCCGCTGAAGTCAGTGTCCGGCGAAGCATTCGGGTTTCGGCGCAGATACCCGAAGTATTGAATCAGCACGAACGCACGATTGAACTCTTTTTGCTTCAGATCCGCATCCTCCGCCACTTTTCGCAGAACGGTGGCGCGCGTCTCCGTCCCGGCCTTCAATCCGGCGACCAGCGTGTCACGCTCGGCCTGGCTGAGAGATGGTTTTGTGTTTTCATTCAGAGCAGCAACATACTGTTCTGGCGTGAGCGTCGTCGGGTATTGCGCCAGGAATCCAGAGCGTGCGACGAACTTCTCCACAAATGCTCGTTTGTTCGCTTCCAGCAGATCGAGCGCGCCGGGCTGCCCGATCACCACGCCACGCCCGATCTCCTGCGTATCTGGCAGAAACTCTATGAAAGAAAGCGGCACGGGCGCCCGTCCGAAGGTTGATTGATAGAGTCGGTAGACGAGATATCCGGTCTCCTGAAACTCGATCGAGAGGAAGAAGGCCGCCGAGGTGTCGATGCGCTTGTCTTCGCGACACTGCGTGTTTGCGCCGCAGGAGTTGATGTTATTCATCCAGAAGGCGAAACCGCCGGGGTCGGGTTCGCGACTAAAAAAGTCCAGATACTGCTGGCGGACGAAGGCGTCTGTTGCATCAATCGGATTCGGTGGTACCACCACCGCGGGACGCGCCGTAAAGGTCAGGGATTGCGCATTCGTCAGATTCACCAGCGCCGTCTCGGAAGTGTGCGTTCCCACGACATACGCATCAGGCTCGCCCGCCGAGATTCCGACCACCGGCACCAGCCTCGTATTCGTCGGCGCGCTCTGCCCGGCGCCGTAACGCATCTGGATGAGGCCGCTGCTCTGCAACTCTATCTCGAAGGTGATCGGCTGCTTGCCGCGCGTCCCACCGCCGTAGTCGGGGAATGTCACACCCTGCCACCGGAAGATGATGCGGTTGGCGTCCTTTGTGACGAAAACGCCATCGCTCGCACGTTCGGCGCTGTCAACAATCAGGTCGTCCCACATGCCGGCGATCATCGCCTGTCCGGTGAGACCCTCGATCGAGCTTGGCACATCGCCCGCATCGCCGCTCTCCCGCTTGATCGGCTTTGAAAAATAGAGCGAGCCATTCGTCGAAACTGCCAGGGAGGATCGGCCCGTTCCGAAGAAGGGGAAGGTGAAAGGAAGCTGAAAATTTTCGAGGTACTTATCATCACCATCGAGAACGAGTCGCTCGCCGCCCGAGGAAAGCCCGCTCGCTCCTTCGAGCGACAAGATGTAAGGATCGGTGCCGGCATTTACGGCGGCGCTGATGCTGATGGAAGTTGCGCTAAAGTTGCCCGCGTTATCAAAGGTGCGGAGTTCGACAGTACCGCTGAAATTCCTGAATGGTATATCCACCGTCGCGCTCTGTGGGGTGCCCCCCGCGTCGGGGATCAGGGTTGACGGGAGAAGTATCCGCGCGCCGGTGGTCGGGTTCACGAAAACAAAATCATAATCAGCGGCACGCCCGGAGTTGCCGTCGTCGCCCGGCGCTGTCCATGCGAAAGTAATGCCTCGCCCGTTTTGCCCGGTGGCACGAAGATCGCTGATACCAGCGGGCGGCGTCGTGTCGTTTTCAAGCGCGCTCTGGATTGAGTTGTGGGCGTTTAAACGGCGGCCGGTCGTGGTTTTGCCCTGAAGGGATGGTGTCACTTCACCGCTGTATGCGAGCACGCCGCGCAGATTCTGCACAGCGATGCTCGGATTTATCGCCAGAACGAGCGCCGCCGCGCCGGCGACGTGGGGCGATGCCATCGAAGTACCGCTAAAGAATTGGTAATCGCCATTCGGGATGGTGCTCAGGACTCCTCTACCGGGCGCGCCCATGCTTACGAGGCGCGCGCCGAAGTTGGAAAATTTGGCGATCTGTTCGAAGCGGTCAGTCGCCGCCACTCCGAGCACGTTCGGCAGATCGTAACCCGAGGGATAATGTGGAGACCCGAAGTTGTCCACCGATTCGTTACCCGCTGCGGCAACGAACAGAATGCCCGCTCCGTTGAGCGCATTGATCGCCTCAAACGCCGCCTGTGATTTGCCACCACCACCATAACTGTTATTCAAGACACGAATGTTCACGCCACGCTCGCGCATCATCCTGACATAGTTGTATCCGTTGATGATCTTCGTCGTCGATCCCCCATCCGGCCCCAGCACCTTCAGCTCCATGATGCTGACCTGCCAGTTGACGCCGGTGACGCCGACGCCGTTGTTTCCGGTCGCCCCTATCGTCCCGGACACATGGGTGGCGTGATCATCGCCATCCTCGTTATCAAAAATCGTCTTGTCGTTGTGGTGGAAATCCCAGCCGTTGACGTCGTCAATGAAGCCGTTGCCGTCGTCGTCCAGATTATTATTCGGGACCTCTCCGGGATTGACCCAGATATTATCTTTCAGATCAGGATGGTTGATGTCAGCGCCGCCATCGAGGACTCCCACGACGACGCTGCGGCTGCCGGTTGTGATGTCCCAGGCCAGTTCAGCGTCGATGTCAGCGCCGGGTGTGCCGGAAGCTGACTGCTCAGTGTAATCATTGAAGCCAACTTGACCGGTGTTTTTGAGGCCCCACATCTCCGGAAAGCGCGCGTCATTCGGCAGCCGTGTTTTGCGCCAGATGTAATTCGGTTCGGCGTAGAGCACATCGGCGCGGGCGTTGAACGCCGCGACGGCATTCAGGGTATCGGCTTTGGCGACACGGGCCACACGCAGACCCTTTACGATTTCGGAGCCGTCGAAATCTTCCACTTCCGCCATGATCTCGCCGCCCCTCGCGCGCAGCGCCATCGCCGCGCGACGGCCCTTGACGGCGACCGCTTCGGAGCGAAAACGGACGAGCACTTCGCCGGGCATGAATTCGAGGTGCGGCCGTGCCGGTGTGTCGTCCTTCGGGGCTGAAGCGCGCATCGCCCGGGAGGTGCCGGGCAACGCGCCGGCCGTGGCCAGCAGCAGGCTGAGGAGGAGGGTGAGGCTGCGGCGCGTTCGGCGAGTGACGCGCGCCTGTTTCCGGCTTAGCGGCGAAACTGACATTTAGGAACTCTCCTGATCCCTGAGGGGATGTCTTTACAGACTCGATCCGACAGTCTTCTATAAAAAGATGTGCTGATTAAATGCCGACTTCAAGCGGCGACCGTCGCGGCCCCGCATCGCTTGGGGCTCCTGTCACCGAAGAGCTAAATGGAAAGTATGATCAACAAGCTCTCGCGTGTTTTAGAAGGATAATTCCTGCGGAAAAAGCGTCTTCCGCTAAGAAATCCAACCATTGCCTTGAAAAGAACGTGAATCTCAGAGGGGGGTTGACCTGCTTGCAAATCGTCTGACTGGCAGAACGCCCACTCTGATGCCGCTTCTCCCCCATAAGATGTATAAAAGACGACCTTTTTGCGCTAGCGAGGCCCTTTTCGTGAAACTATTTTGTCCTCGTCAGGGGATAGCAGCCTTCTGTTGTCCAAAGGAGCGCGGGCGTGGCGTAACAAACCCGCCGCGCGCGCCCGTGTATTATATACCTACAAGTTTCCGGTTCGCGCCTGCCCTAGCGGAAATTCTGGCCGATTTGTTCGGTGCCGAACGTGCCGATACCGTTTAAACGGAAACTGAAGACAACGCGGTATTCCTGGCGGAGGCCGACGTTGAAGGTCGAATTCTGGAGGGTCACGGCGCAGCAATCGAAACCGTAACCGACGGTGGCCGTCGAACTGACGAGCGAGGAGCTTCCCTTGCCCGGCCGGTTCTGAAAATCGAAGAAGAGCGAGATGCCGCCGAACAGTCCGCGCTCGCGGTTGCCGATAAAGATCGAAGGGCTGAACTGGGAGCCCTGGAGC
>JANOGZ010000886.1:0-4623 GCA_031406255.1 Pyrinomonadaceae bacterium
CCTCCAGGGATTTTACCGCGTAGTACCTGGGATACGGTACGGTTACGTCGACCCCTCGGTAGATTCGAGGGCCGCGCGCAGGGCCGCCGACACTTCCTCCAGCCCGACTTGGGCACGCCGGAAGCGGACCTCAACTTTGAAGTCATGCCCGGGCGCTTGGTAACGATAAACGTACGGCGTCGCCTCCGATGCCCTGCCGCTCTGGCGCGCCCGCCTGATCGCGCGGGCCTCGTCGCGCGTCAATCCGCGTCCCGCGATTTCCTCCACCATCCGCCGCATTGCGCCTTCATCCGGCTGCCGGACGACCTGCAGCAGAAGCGACTTAACGCCGATGTCGGCGCGCCGACATTGCTCTCGGACGCTCTCCGGCAGGGCGGCGACCGAGAGCGCCTCCGTGACGGTGCTCCGACTCTTCCCTACCTTCCGCGCCACCTCTTCATGTGTATAGCCGAAGCGCTCGCATAATGCGGCGAGACCATCGGCCTCTTCCCATGCCGTCAGGTCCTTGCGTTGCATATTCTCAATCAGGGCAATCTCGGCCACCGCGCGATCGTCAACATCCATCTCGATGCATGGAACTTCACGCATGCCCGCCGCCCGCGCCGCTCGCCAGCGCCGCTCCCCGGCAATGATCATCCACCGGCCGCTCGCCCGCGACGGTTTGACCAGAAGCGGCTCTAAAACTCCTTTTTCCTTAATCGATGCCGTCAAGTCCGCCAAATCGCCGATCTCCACGCGTGGTTGTTCTGGATTCGGATCGAGTTGGTCGAGCGCGATCAGACGACCCACCGGCGTCGGGCGCTGACCGGCCAGTTCCTCCACGTAGTGCGCATCATGACGCATGCGGACGCCTGTTGGTAGCCCCCTCTTAGACACGGCCCATCACCTCATCACAAAGTTTCGCGTACTCGCTCGCGCCCGAAGATTGCGGCGCGAAAGTAAAGATTGACTCTTTGTAGGCAGGAGCTTCCTCAAGTCGCACGCTCTTCGTAATCACGGTCTCAAACATCTGCGCCCCAAATACGCTGCGGATCTGTTCGTATACCTCGCGCGCCAGCGTCGTCCGCCGGTCGTGGAGGGTGACGACCACGCCGAGGACGCGCAGATTCGGGTTAGGACGCGCCTTGACTTTCTCGATCGTCTCCAACAGATCGTCCGTGCCCTCGAGCGCGAAATATGAAGATTGAATCGGGATCAACACATGCGTGGCCGCAACCAGAGCGTTGACAGTAATTATGCCAAGCGTGGGCGGCGTATCGATGATCACGATGTCGTAGCGCGCGCGTAAACCCTCGAGACGGTCCTTGAGGCGAAACGGGGCATCGAAATCACCGACCAATTTCGACTCGAGTTTGGCCAGACTGATTCTCGATGGTATCAATTCAAGCCCTTCTACCCTCGTCTGATAGACATACGCATCCAGGTCGCCGCGGCCATCCACCATCATGTCATAGGCCGAATGCTCGACCAACTGCGGGTCGAGAAATGAAATCGAGCTATTTCCCTGCGGGTCGAGATCAATGAGCAGGACGCGCTGGCGACGGCGGGCAAAAGCCGCCGCGAGATTGATCGCAGTGGTCGTCTTGCCCACCCCGCCCTTTTGATTCGCGATCGCGATCACCAGGTTCAGTGTCGACCGTGGCTGTTCGACGCCTGGAAGTTCTTTAGATTTCACAGAAGACTCGTCTCTTACATTGGCAGATCGCCCGCTTCACCAATAATATCGGGCCATTCATCTTCCTCACCGGGGGCGGATTCCTCTTCATCGCCACTCGCCACGGTATTGCGCGAGGCGCGAATTACTTCCTCGTTGACGAAAATCGGACAATCCGCACGCAGTGCCAGCGCGATGGCGTCCGAGGGCCGTGCATCGAGCATCAAGGCTTCTCCGCTGCTGTTACGCATCTCGATCACCGCAAAAAAGGTGTTATCACGCAGTTCCGTCACGACCACGCGCTCGACACGCGCTCCCATCTCGATGATCAAATTGCGTAACAGATCATGTGTCATCGGCCGTTGCGGCGCGATTTTCTCTATCTCGAGGGCGATGGCATTGGCTTCATAGGCGCCGACCCAGATCGGTAGCATCGTTTCACTATTGATGTCCTTGAGGATGATGATCGGCGTCCCACTGCTCGGATCCATCATCAATCCTCTAATCTTTACTTCTATTTCCATGCCTGTACCTCATTTCCTACTTTAACTGACGGGGAAGCCTTCCCGAACAATTTCTCCATAGAGACTGTTCTGCTTCACCGCCGTAATTCGGACGGAAACGATCTGCCCTGCGAGACTCGGCTCGCCGCGAAAATTCACCACTTTGTTGCAGGTTGAATGCCCCGTCATGTCCTGTACCGACCTGGCGCTCTCACCTTCCACAAGGACACTGACCGTCTGGTTCAGGTATGTGCTGTAAATTTTGCCCTGTATATCGCGCTGCACTCTCTCGAGAGCTAGAAAACGCGCGGACTTCTCGTCTTCGGGCACGCTATCGGCGAGCACCGCCGCGGGTGTTCCTTTCCTCTCAGAATACTTGAAGATATAAATGCTATCATACTGACACTGTGTAACTAACACCATTGTCTCATCGAATTCCTCAGCGGTCTCTCCAGGGAACCCGACAATAATGTCGCTTGTCAGCGCGAGTCGCCGCCGCGCTTTTTTTATTGTCCCGACGCGCGTCAAGTAGTCCGCCTTATTATAGCCCCGACGCATTGCCCGCAATACCCGGTCACTGCCCGACTGTACCGGCAAGTGTACCCAGTTACAGAGATTTTCATGTTGATCCATGACCGCGACGATTTCGGGATGGAAATCCCTTGGGAAAGAGGTCGTAAACTTGATGCGCGGCATCCCGGTCGCCGCGACGGCGTGCAGGAGGCGTGTAAAAGGCGTTGCGCCCGGAAAACCTTCGAGGCCGCTCGGCGTCTGCGGCCGATAACTGTTCACATTCTGCCCGATCAACTGAACCTCTCTGAAGCCCTCCGTCAGCAAACTCCGCACTTCAGCAATTACTTCACTGGCCGGGCGACTCCGCTCCCGGCCGCGCGAATACGGGACGATGCAGTAGGAGCAGAACTTATTGCAGCCCTCGATGATCGGCACAAAGGCGACATGGGGTGAGCGTCGCTCGACCGGCGATACATCCCACGTCTCGCCTTCCAGACGCTCGCCGAGATCGAGCGCGCGTGGCTGCGCCCCACTCAACACGCGCTCAATCAAAGCTGGCAGGCGATCCGTGGCGCGCGTCCCGACCACGAGACCAACCGCCGGCGCATGATCAAAAATAGACTCGCCCTCAAGCTGCGCGACGCACCCCATGACTCCGATCAGCGGTTCCCTGCCGCGCCGTGTCCGGCGGATTTCACCGATCCGATTGAAAACTTTCTGCTCGGCGCGCGCGCGAACCGAACAGGTGTTGAATAGCACCACGTCGGCCATGTCGACCGTTTCTGTCAGCTCATAGCCGGCCGCGCGCAAGCGCGTCGCGGCGCGTTCCGTATCGGCCGTGTTCATCTGACAACCAAAAGTTTCCAGATAAACGTTAGCTTTCTTCATCTCCCGCAGCCTTCCTTCAGGTTGGGCGAGTGTAGCAGAATTTTCAGGCGCGAAGCGAGACGTTTTATGGTGTCAGCAAATCAGCCCTTCGATGCTTTCCCACCACGCGCCACGGGTCTTTCCACGCCGCGGCGTGCGGCCCCGACCCGCTCCAGTAGCCAGCGCGCTGTTTCGCGTGCCGTGGCAATATCATCTGCGCCACCGATCATCCGCGCCAGTTCACCGACCCGCTGTTCAAGATCTAGTTCACTAACGGTCGTCGCCGTTCGCCCGTTGGCGACATGCTTGGAAACAGCGTAATGATGATCGGCAAAACAAGCGATCTGTGGCTGATGGGTAACGCACAAAATCTGTTGGGTGGCGGCGAGCCGGCTCAACCGCCGCCCGACGGACGTCGCGACATGGCCACCGATCCCTGCATCAATTTCGTCAAACACGATTGTTCCAGCGCCCACATCCGGTTCACCGGGCAACGCGCTCGACCGGCATGCTGTCCGCAAAGCCAGCATCACTCTGGAGAGTTCCCCCCCAGAAGCGACACGCATCAGCGGCCGCGCGCTTTCGCCCTCATTGGCTGCCAGGAAAAACTCCACCCGATCCGCCCCGCGCGACGTCCAGAAAGAGTTTACAGCAGACGCCTCGCTGCTTTTCTGCGGCACCGTCGCGGAGACCTCAGCCGCCACCTGTTCGACGGAACTCTCTGGCGGCGCTGTCTCGATCGAAACGATGAAGCGCGCCCGCTCCATGGCGACATGGCGCAACTCCTTCATGACGCGCTTTTCCAGACGCGGCGCGGCGGCGTGGCGAGAAGCGGTCAAGCGCCCGGCGACAACCATGTATTCACGCGCCGCTGCCTCGAACTCCCGACGTAACTCACGTTCGCTCTCCGCATCGCCACCCAATAAATTGACCTGCCCCTGCAATTCTTCCCTGAGCTCAATCAGCCCCGGCAGGTCACGCTCGTATTTCCGCTTCGCTCTTTCCTATTCCGCCAGCCGACTTTCGATCTCACTGAGCCGCGCCGGGGAGATATCGCTTCCGCTACCATAGCCGCGTAAACTCTCG
>JANOGZ010000908.1:0-1212 GCA_031406255.1 Pyrinomonadaceae bacterium
CTTATGACTAGCGGTATAACGCCGGACATCACCTGCACGCACTCAACCTTATCTTGAGAAGATCGCCATGTTGCGCGTCCGCGGCATGCAACCGTTAGACATCTCGTCACCGGAACTCCCGCTCATTCTTCTAAGTGTCCGACTCCCTACTTTCCACCGCCGGTCAAAACATACTCGACAACGTAGCGACGCAGCTTGTCGCGGTTTTGGCTGAGATAAGCCGGATGATCCTCCGCGATCCCCTGGTCAGCTCGAGCCAACAAAATATATGCTTCGAGCAAGCCTCCGTCGTTCAGCTTTTTCAATTTCGCGAGCGATGGATTCAGATCCTTCACTTTCTTGTCGCCACTGGCTACCGCGAGCACGCTTCGCAAGGCGTCCGCTTCCTCCGCCAAACTGTGACGGTAAGTTCGCTCATTTGGGAATGTTTCAGCGAACTTCTCCTTCCGCCAGGTCGAACGAGTTGCACCGTAAGAAATCCAGGCGAACGAGCCGTCGTCTTTGCCACCAAGCAACGCATTCGCGCTTAAATCAATTTTCGCGGCGCCGTTCTTGTCAAAGGTAACGCTGGTCGGAATGTCTATTTCCGGATGTGCAAGCTTGGTGTTCGTGGCTTGCGCCCATTGAGTCAGGCCGGCGACGGAAAATTGGTTGTACGGCTCACTGATGTAAGCTTCTACGTAGCGCTCACGCGCCTGGTCGTATCTGCCCTTTCTCATTAAAGGCGTCGCCGAATAGCGGTATGCTGTTTCTCTGTTCGGGTCAATCGCAATTGCTCTTTGATACCAGGTCTCGGCCTGCTGGTAATCGCCTTTTTGTGTATATATGTCGCCGGAGAATAGCGCGGCCGCGTATAACTTCGGATCAAGCTGAAGGGCCCTCTGGTAATTCCTGAGCGCGTCGTCGAGCTTGCCCTGTGAGAAAGCGGCTTCGGCCTCAACCATTAATTTGTTTGCCTCGGCGTTTTGGGAAAACGCCCTACCTTCCGAGCCGTCCGGCGGCATATTTTGAATAAGAGCATCAACCACCGGCTCCTTGTTCCCCAATTCTTTGGATTTGATAAATGCGCGGCGAGCGCGAATGCGCAACGACTTGCGTGCGGCGTCATCCTTCGTGTTGTTTGCCTGCGCGATTAAAGCGAATCCGAGATAAAAATGCGTTTCCGGGTTGTCAGGTTCGGCTACCAGGAGCTTCTCCAAAATCGGCAAAGCT
>JANOGZ010000915.1:0-2783 GCA_031406255.1 Pyrinomonadaceae bacterium
CGCCGAGGTATTGGAGACGCCCCCTGAAGAGTTCGCCGAATGGTTCGGGCAATTACCTCTGCCCGACACGGCGCTCGCCGCACGTCTGGGACTCACGCAACGGCAAGTTATCAACCTGCGCAAATGCGCCCGTGAGCGCCTGAGCCGCAGATTGAAAATGTGGGGAAAATTTTAAGGCGGGTGGTAACATCCGGTCTGCCGTCCTATATAATAATTAAGATCATGTGAATGGTCAGTTCGAGAGCAGCCCTTCAATTTATAATTCGATATTTAGTTTTAGCAAATACAAGGTTTCTTACTTAAATGCGTCCGGCTGACGTCTGTCTGTTCCGCAGACTTGCTGTAAGGGAGGCGACGAAGCAGGTACAAGGATGATGTAGATTATGTCTGAGTGCTTAAGCCTTGAAGACTTACGGCGGTATGCATCGGGAGCGATGGCCGCCGGGGAACTGCTGCGAGGCGACGCGCACGTCGCCTCCTGCGCCTCTTGCCGCACCCAGCTGCTCGACCCGCTCCGCCTGTCGCAAGCGGTCACGTCCCTTGCTGATAAAGTCCGCTGGAATCCCCGGATCGAGTTCAACTGCCTTGACGATGAGCAGGCCGCCGCTTACGTGGAGGGCACGCTCGACCCCGTCGAACGCGAAATCGCAGAGTCCCACATCGAGCTGTGTCAACAATGCGTCGAGGACGTGCGCTCGCTACGGGAGTTCCGGGCAGTGATGTCCACCTACCCCGAAACCGTCTATGCCCCGGAGCCGCGTTCCTCGCTGCTCGCCGGATGGGCGGCGCGCTTCCAGTCGCTCGTCGCTCCGCGGTGGGTTTATGCTTCGGCAGCCGCCGCAGTGCTGGTCGCGGTCGCGCTCTTCGTCTACCAACTTTCGGTGATCTCGCGGCTCCGCGAACAAGTGCATGGGCTGGAGAGAGACGTCGCCAGGGTGCAGTCAGAGCCGGGAGCTGTTTCGCCGCAACGCGCGGAGACCATCACTCAAGGCGTGCAGAAAACGGGGGAGCAGCTCGGAGCGGTACCAGACACACCGCGAAGCGCGGAGCAGAATCGCGCGCCGGTGCCGGAGGACCAACCCCAGCGCCGGCAGACGGTGCGAGCGACGCCCCGCCGCTCAGCTCCAGCCACGGCCTCCGGCGCGTCTACCGCGCCTCCCGCAGTGGCCGTAGTAGCGCTCAAGGATGGAGGCGGCACTGTCGGGATGCGGCTTGAGCTGCCGTCAGGAGTATCCTTATCGCCTGACCTCGCGCAGGCGACGGCGGAATTATTGGGGAAGGGGCAAGTGACGCCAACAGAACCCGTCCAACTGGCGATGGCACAGTTGTCCTCCGAAGGCGAGGTGGTGCGTTCCGGAGACGAGGATCCCCCGTTGCCGCTCTCGCCGGTGCGCACCTTCGTCCTCTCCACCCGCCCGACGCTGCGGTGGAAGCCCGTCAAAGGCGCGACCGGCTACGTCGTCTCTCTCTTCTCCGACCAACCGCGCCGCATGCTCTGGGAGCAGGAAGCTTCGAGTGCTGATCACCTCGACTTCCCCGCTGACCAACCGCCGCTGCGTCCCGGTGAGACTTACGTCTGGACAGTCGGAGCCCAGCTCGAAGGACAACCTTCCTACTCTAATCTCGCCAAATTTCGCGTGCTCAAAGAGCCGCGCCGCCGAGAGGTGCAGCGGCTGAGCCGCCGCTACGCCCGCTACCAGACCATCCTCGCGGCGCTGTACGAGCGCGAGGGACTCTATACGGAGGCCGAACACGCGCTCGAAGATCTCGTGCGTCAGAACCCTAGCAGCGAAGCGACACTGCGGCTGCTCGACGCTCTGCGGCAGCGCCGCCGAGAGGCAGCCGTGAAACAGCCCTAAGTTTAATCTCGCTCTGGCTCAGAGCCTGTCAGAAAAGCGGTTTTTGTCGCTGAAAGAGACAAATTCAATAGCGTAGGGCAGCGCCCTGCGGATTCGTTAAGCGGCGGCTGAGGCGTGGCAGGTGAGTGTCGGGCAACACGGCTGCGCCATCATCTTTGGTGCTACAATGCGCCCCCAGAGCAGCAAACGCTTTCCAAAAGAGGTTGGCCACACGTCACAACAGGCGCGCCGCTCCGGAGTGAGGGGTGTTGACTGTTGAGCGAGGGAGGAAGTGATGGCGAAGATGCGAGAAGTGAGACTTTGGCGGTCGGCAGCGGCGACTGTCGTGATGCTTGGGTTGCTGGTCGGTGCGCCGGGAAGAGCTGCGGGGCAAGACAAGTCATCAGGCTCTGGGGCTGGAGCAAAAACAGCACAGGACGACCGAGATGTTCGTGTGCTTGAGCCAGCCAAGCCTATCGCGCGCGAGATGAGAGGCATCGAAGTCCACGCCTATCACATCAAGCTCACTGCCGGCGAGCTTCTGGAGGCGGTTGTCGAGCAGCGCGGCATCGATGTCGTGGTGTGGTTGTTTGGGCCAGACGGCAAGAAACTGGGTGAAGTAGATAGCCCGAATGGCACGTTGGGGCCGGAGCCAGTCATGTTGGTTGCGGAGACAACAGGGACATACCGGCTGGAGGTGCGGTCGTTCGAGCAGGGAGCGGCGGCCGGGCGTTACGAGGTGAGGATCGAAGAGTTGCGCAACGCCACCGAACAAGATAAGAGGCGGGTCGCGGAGTCTGTGGAAGCCAATCAGCTTACCCTGCAAGTTTCAAAGCTGCTGGGCAAAGGCAAGTTCACGGAAGCGATGCCGTTGGCGGAGCGTGCGCTCGCCATCCGCGAGAAGGCGCTCGGAGCCGAGCACCCTCTTTTCGCTCAATCTCTCAA
>JANOGZ010000984.1:0-3105 GCA_031406255.1 Pyrinomonadaceae bacterium
CCTCCAGCTGAGTGGCAATCGAACGAACCTCACGTTCGCCGATGTGACCGATGACGATGAAGTTTTGAGAGCGGACGCTGACCCACGAGTTCGTCCCAGCCATCCCTGGCCGGGACGAACAGAGCGTGATCGCTACCCCAAATATGATGCTTAAGCTAAAGCGGATAACGGCGTTCACTGCCACACCTCTGATACCTGTGCGGCGAGTATATCAAATGATCCGACTGGCGACGACTGTGCCGCACGTATCGGTATTCACGCAAGCCAGAACGACGTCAGACGGTAATCCAGCGGAAGAAATTTTGCGGTGCGGAAGCCGGCATGGCGGACGATTGGTCCCTTCAAGCCGTATCACCGAGACGACCCTCAGCGCACTAAACCACTGCGGCCTCTCTATCTACAAAAAGAAATGCCGCGACCGGAGGTCGCGGCATTTCACGTCAACTGATTGTCGCTATGTTAGCCGACTAAGGTCGGCCGAAGATGCCCCCTAAAACACTTCCGGTATTCCTGCGGGTGTTGCCTCTCCGGTTGCCGCCATACTGGCGAAAGCCTTCTTCATAGCCACGAAGGAAGCCATCACGGTAAGCCTGCTTGTATTGGCCTTTGTTACCGTATGAGGAATCATAGCCGTCATTGGCGTCTTTGTAGAAATGCGACCGCTGCGGGTTATAGCTCTGTCCACGTTGCGCATCGCTTGAGCCAGTCTGCAGGCCATCCTGTATGCCCTCGCGCTGAGCAACTTGGTAGATGTTGTTGCCATATCCGCCGTTATTGCCGTAACCGCTGTTCCGATCATAACGATCGTCTCGACGATTTCGGTTCACGTCCCGATCTCGGTTGCGTCGCCAATCCCGGTTCCGGTCTCGGCGGTACTGCCCATCCCGATCGTTTCGGTATTGCGCCTGAGCACTGGTGGTAGTCGCTATTGTGATTCCGAATAAGAAAGAGAGCGCCAGTAAAGCTGTGGCGATTCTGCTCTTTGAGTAAGTTGATTTCATTTTTAGTCTCCCTATATATGAGGGAGATAGACAACTATTGTGCCGGCGAAAGATAAACGGAAATCATCAGACTTTACTGGTAGATTGCATTTTATTAAGTGCATCTATAACCCTATATCGTATCTTATACGACATAGCTGATTTAACGTGAACAACAAACATCAGGAGATGAATCATTACATGACGGATTTGACTATCACGAGGCCAGATGAAACGGAATACCTGCCTTATTACGGCAGGTACATTGCGCTCGTCCCGGACGAGCCCATACTCACGCTGTTGAGCAAACAGCGCGAAGCTACTTCAGCCCTCCTTGAAAGCATTCCGGAGGCGCAGGCCAACTTCCGCTACGCACCTGAAAAGTGGAGCATCAAGGAGCTCATCGGTCATGTGATCGATACCGAGCGGATCTTCGCCTATCGGGCGTTGCGCTTCGCCCGCAATGACCAGACTCCTCTGCCCGGTTATGAGCAGGATGATTACATTCGTAGCGCCTCGTTCGATGATTACCCGCTCGGCGATCTCGCTGCGGAGTTCGAGAGCGTCCGACGATCGAGTCTCTTCCTTTTCAAGCATCTGGATAGCGAGGCCTGGATGCGTCGAGGCATGGCTAACGACAACGAGGTGAGCGTTCGTGCACTGGCTTACATTATCGCCGGGCATGAGCTGCATCACAGGGACATTCTGCGCAGCCGGTATCTGCAAGCCGATGCGGGCGATCTGGCAGGTCGCTGAACCGGACACGCCAAAAGTCAGCCTCTTATGCTTCACGTCAATGGCTCGCCGATTGACGAGGATGGGCGGCGATGCGCTTGAAACTTCCCGTCATCGCTAACGCCGACGATTATCGGCGTCATTTCAATGACGGCGTCTGGCAGCAAGCCGCCGCGGTCATTTGCGCGCGGCATCGCCTGCCTTACGCGAGCCTGCGCCGCTCACCGCAGGGCGAAAACATCATCTTCTTCGTCGACGACGCTGTGGTGATCAAAATCTTCGCGCCGTTTCGTGGACAGTACCGGCGCGAAGCTGCCGCGCTTGAGTTTGCCCATGGCAAGTCCGGCATCGAGACGCCGGAGATCGTGCACACGGGTGAACTCGAAGGTTGGCCGTATCTCGTCATGACGCGCCTCGCGGGTATTCCGATGCGGGAGGTCTGGTCGAGCATCGAAACGCGCGAGCGACTTGAGATCGTCTCGCGTCTCGGCGCGGCGGTGAGAGAATTACACGCGCACGACGCCCCGCTATCTGAGCCCGACCTGAATCGCGATTGGCGCGACTTCATCGAGCGGCAGGCGCGCACGTGCGTCGAGCGACAGCGGGCGTGCGGCGCGAACCCTCAGTGGCTGGAGAGCCTGCCCGCATACATCACCGCGCGACTGAAAATGTTACTGACCGGAGACAGGCCCGTGCTGCTTCATGGGGACGTGCATCCCGGCAACGTGCTGCTCGCCGAGCGGGGCGGACGCTGGCAGGTCACAGGATTATTCGACTTCGGCGATTCGTTTTGCGGTTTTCACGAGTATGAGTTCGTCGCGCCCGGCGTCCTGATGGTGCAGGGTAACCGCGACCTGCAAAGAGCGATGCTGCTTGTCTACGGCTACGGGGAAGCGCAGCTTGATCTGAACTTGCGCGCACGTTTAATGATGCTCACCGTGCTCTACGAGTGCAGCGATCTGCGTAAATACGCGCTGCGCCTCGCGCCCGAAGCCATCCATCTCACGCTCGACGCCCTCGAAGCAGCGATCTGGACGTTCGCGACCGATTAGAGTCAAGCATCAGGCGGACGGTTTTATTTTGTCGCTGAATTATTAGAAGAGAAGAGTTGTGATCGGGACCGGGAACCGATCGAGATAGATGTGGCGTCTTTAACTTGGCCGTTTCGATTGAGATAGCAGTCTGCTCGCGTGAAGGTGAAGGGTTAAGAGTCCAACTTTCAGGTTGCGGCCGGTGCGACCGGGCACGCCCGCAGCGTGCGCTCTGGACAGCAACAGCAAGCGGGCTGACAACTAGGTTCAATGCGTTGGAGTGGTGTAAAGTAGATCCTGGTTGGACTTATCTCTGCCCGGGCGGGCTTGATCGACAACCAGAACACATACCTATCGCG
>JANOGZ010000986.1:0-3876 GCA_031406255.1 Pyrinomonadaceae bacterium
GTTCATGTTCATGATGCTGACGCTGGTGCTGGCCGACAATTTCTTGTTGATGTTCGTCGGTTGGGAGGGCGTCGGACTCTGCTCTTATCTCTTGATCGGCTTCTACCTGGACCGCCCGGAGACCCCCGGCGCGGCGAAAAAAGCTTTCGTCGCCAACCGCGTCGGCGACTGGGGCGTGGTGCTTGGCATCATGCTGGTCTTTACTATCACGGCGGCCGCGGGCAGCCCTTCGATCAGCTTCTTCGATAAACCCGAGAGCATCACCGGGGCGCCGAATTTGGTGAGCGCCTTTCGCATCATTAGAGACTTACCCATCGAGCCTTTCGCGGCCGCGACTCTGATCGGTGGCGGCATCACTTCCGCCGCCATCCTTCTCTTTATCGGCGCGACGGGCAAGAGCGCGCAGATCCCGCTTTTCGTCTGGCTGCCGGACGCGATGGCCGGGCCGACGCCCGTCTCCGCGCTGATTCACGCCGCGACGATGGTCACCGCCGGCGTCTACATGATCGTGCGCTGCTCGGAGATATACGCGCATGCGCCGACGGCGATGTTCATCGTCGCCATCGTCGGAGCCGCAACGGCGATTTTCGCGGCGACCATCGGCCTTGCGCAGAACGACATCAAGAAGGTACTGGCCTATTCGACCGTCTCGCAGCTCGGATACATGATGCTCGCGTGCGGCGTCGGCGCCTTCGTCGCGGCCATTTTCCATGTGATGACGCACGCTTTCTTCAAGGCGCTGCTCTTTCTCGGCTCGGGCTCGGTGATTCACGGCATGCATCACGAGCAGGACATGCGACGTATGGGCGGCTTGAAGAAGTACATGCCGATCACCTTCATCACGATGCTTATCGGATGGCTGGCGATCAGCGGCATCCCCATCTTCGCCGGCTTCTTCTCGAAAGACGAAATCCTGTGGAGAACCTGGAGCACGGAAGCGCTCGGCATTCCGCCCGGCTTCGGTCGGGCGTTGTGGTTCATCGCGGCGGTGACGGCGCTGCTGACGGCCGCTTACATGACGCGCATGATGGTGATGACCTTCTGGGGTCGGGAGCGCTTTCTGGATGTTCCGGCGGGCGGGCAGGCCGACGAAGCGCACGCGCACGGGTTTGATGAAGGCGTAAAGCCGCAAGACGCGCAGAGCGCCTCGGCTGGCGACCGTCCGCGGCATGAACCGAGCGCGCATACGGGCGCGGCGGCTCACGCTCATCAGAGCGCGCACGGACATGGAGCGCACATCCCGCACGAATCGCCGTGGGTCATGACCGTACCGCTCATTGTGCTGGCCATTCTCTCAACGATCGGCGGGCTGGTCGGCGTCCCTTACGCGTTGAGCACACTGGTCGGCGCGGAAGACGCCAACTACTTCGAACGTGTGCTCGAGCCCGTCGTCGCGCGTGTTCCACAGCGCGGAGGTGATGCCCATGGCGGCCCGCAGGAGGTGAAATCAAGCGGCGCTGAAGGGCCGCGCTGGCTCTCACCCGAGCCGCAAGCGGTGGATAGCGGATCACCCCTCTCGGCAAGCTACGCGGAAGAGAAGGCGCATACCGCGGCGGCAGGGGCAGCCGTGCATGAACACTCTCCCGAAGAAGTGAAGATGGAAAGAATCTTTACGCTGTTATCGGTCGTGATCGCGCTGATCGGTATCAGCATCGGCTGGGTAGTCTTCCGGCGGCGACCGCTTCTCAGCATGCCGCGCCTGCTTGAGAACAAGTATTACGTTGATGAGATTTACAATGCCACGATCATCAATCCGATCAATACCGGTTCGCGCGAGGGCCTGTGGCGGTTCTTTGACGTCGGTGTGGTGGATGGGATCGTGAACGGCGTCGGCCGGGGGATGGCGCAGCTCGGCGCCGTGGCGCGTTACATGCAGCCCGGCTTCGTGCGCAGCTACGCGGCGATCATCCTGCTCGGCGCGCTGGCCGTGATCGGCTACTTCGCTTACAAGAGCGTTCTTCCCTATATTCTCTAGGTAAAGTATGCAGCAATACTTACTCACCATATTGATACTCCTGCCGGTCGTCGGCGCCCTCGCCGTCGCGGCCTATGCGGCCATGCCCAATCGGCGCGAGACGCATTATCGCGTGATCGCGCTTCTCTTCTCGGTGCTGAATTTCGCGCTCTCGCTGTTACTGATGAGCGGCGATGACGGCGCGGTGGGCTTTCGTTTCGAGCAGAATGTGCCGTGGATCGGCGCGATCGGCGCCCGTTATCATGTCGGCGTCGATGGTATTAGTTTATGGCTCGTGCTGCTGACGACGCTGCTGGTGCCGATCTCCATTCTTTCAAGCTGGCGGGCGGTGGAAAAGCGGCTCGCGGCTTACTATGCTTTTCTGCTGCTGCTTGAAGGAGCGATGATCGGCGTCTTCGTCTCGCTCGACCTGCTCGTCTTCTACCTGTTCTTCGAGGCGTCGCTGGTGCCGATGTTCTTTCTGATCGGCATCTGGGGCGGCGAACGAAGGGTTTACGCGGCGATCAAGTTTTTCATCTTTACGGCGTTCGGAAGCCTGCTGATGCTCGTCGGCATCATCGCGCTCTATTATATTTACGCGGGCTCCTTCGGGGCCGGCACCTTCGATTACGTCCTGCTTCTCGAGGCGATGCGCGCCGGTACGCTCCAGATTCCGCGAGGCGCTGAGTTCTGGCTGTTTATCGCCTTCGCGCTCGCTTTCTCGATCAAGGTTCCGCTCTTCCCCTTTCATACGTGGCTGCCGGACGCGCACACGGAAGCGCCGACGGCCGGCTCTGTGATCCTCGCCGGCGTATTGCTGAAGATGGGCACCTACGGGCTGCTGCGCTTCAATTTCGCGCTCTTCCCCGAAGCCTCACGCGATTTCGCATGGGTGATGATTACGCTGGCGATTATCGGCATCATCTACGGGGCGCTCGTGGCGATGGTGCAGCCCGACGTTAAAAGGCTCGTCGCCTATTCATCGGTGAGCCATATGGGCTTCGTCGTGCTCGGCCTGTTCTCTTTCACTGAACAGGGCATGCAGGGCGCGCTTTACCAGATGCTGAACCACGGCGTCTCGACGGGCGCGCTTTTTCTTCTGGTCGGGATGATTTACGAGCGCAGACATACCCGTATGATCTCCGAATTCGGCGGCGTGGCGCATCCGATGCCGTGGTTTGCGACGCTGCTGGTCTTTACTTCGCTGTCATCGGTCGGGCTGCCGCTCCTGAACGGTTTTGTCGGTGAGTTTCTGATCATGCTCGGGATGTGGACATCGGGCCATCGGTATGCCTGGATCGCGACGATGATCGCGGCGACGGGCGTGATCTGGGCGGCCATCTATATGCTATGGATGCTCCAGCGCGTCCTCTTCGGCCAGGTTACCAACGAGAAAAACGCGCGGCTCACCGACCTCAGCGCACGCGAGATCGGACTGCTCGTTCCGCTGCTCGTGCTGATGATATATATGGGCGCTCATCCGCGACCGTTTTTGAGCCGTTCGCGCGCCAGCGTCGAACAGGTGCGTGCGCGCGTCGTCGCGCCGCAGGGCCAGGGCACTTTTCAGGCCGCCGAGGTACAAAAAACAACCGACCGATCGGGCAGAGGGTTCTAGTTTCATGTCGAAGCGACTTGCGCTCCATTTGTCAAAAGCATTTCTGATGTTCGCCATACCGCTCTCGTGGGCCGGTTCCGCCGCCGTCGTTCCGGCGCAAAACGCCCGGGGCGGTGTCGTTGAAAACGAGGTCAGCATCAAACTGAAGGGACTGGACGGCAAGACATACGATGTGGCGACGATGCGCGGCGACGTGGTGGTCGCCTCCTTCGGCGCGACGTGGTGTGCGCCGTGCGCCTTCGAGCTGGCGGCGATCGAAGAATTAAAGAAAGAATACAAGGACAAGCCGGTCAGATTTTTATGGATC
>JANOGZ010000997.1:0-1119 GCA_031406255.1 Pyrinomonadaceae bacterium
GCAGCGCTCTCAGAGACGTTGACCTGCACTACGCTGATCAGCTCGGCAAGAATCTCCGACTCGGCCTGTTCTGCTGCCCACCGAGCCGCCGCCTCATCGGCCTTGCCCTGAACCCTGAGAATCTCGGCCGCGACCTGGTCGGAGGTGAGCTCAGAATCACCCAAGGCGATCGCCGGGGCAAACAGCGTCAGCGCCGCCAAGGCACTCAGGGATACCATCCCATGGCGGCCCACCCAACCGCGGTCCAAATGTTTCAATCTCATGACAGAATGTGAGAGTAGTACCCGCCGAGAGCGTACGGCGTGGCGGGGAACAGTCGCAGGCTGCCGTGTCCGCTGGCTCAACTGCTAGACGGCCCAGGGGCTACCGATGTCGCCGTATCCTTGGCGCAGTACACGCTCGCCGTCAGCGCAACTGAGCAAGCAACCCGTGCCAAGCAGGCCCTAGCGTGGTGGCGCTGTCCGAGATCCCTTCGTGCGGGCGTGAGATGGAATTGAGGGCGTCCACCGGTTCGTGTCGCTGAAGCCACTTTCTTGCCGCCGACTCCTTAAATCCGCGTGACTGAAGAACGGAAAGGGCGGCCGATCTGACTTCTCTTTGCTGCTCAACGTCCTCGATGTGCGCTCTCATACGGAGCACAACGGCGTCGTGGTCGTATGCGTAACGACCGTTCACCTTTGAAGCGAAGAGCGGAAGGAGCTTCTATAGCGCCGCTCACTTACACCGACCCGAGTCCACGGATAGCTATCCGGTGATTCTCGCTTTCGGTATCCATCACCACGATGCTCGCTTTACGGCGAACAGCGGCTCGTTGCCTCCGCACCCTGAGGTGGCAGCGACGACATAGGTGTAGTTGCCGATTTTGAACGAATAGCCCAGTCTCGCGCTCCCCAACCGGGTGCAAGCGCCGTAGCAGTAAAGGTGTACGCGCCGTCACCCTTGGGCGAGTAGATCGAGGCTCCCACTAAGTCGAAGTTTCCAAAGCCGTAGCTGGCTTCCACGAAGCAAGTCGATGACGCCGGAGCGCTGGTGCTGAGTACGGTCGTTTGGAGCCGACGCAAGAGGCTGTGCTGGTTTCACGTCAGTCGTCGTAGTCACATCGCTTGGCCTGGCCGATTG
>JANOGZ010000103.1:0-1436 GCA_031406255.1 Pyrinomonadaceae bacterium
GCGGCGATACTCCGCTCCCACCTGAGAGCCCTGCTTTGACTTCGACAGAGTCGAGCCGGAGGGATAAGAGCGTGAGACGGGTGACCTCCGCCGGCGCGCGCATCCCCGAAAGCGAAAAAGAGATTGCAGCCGAAGCAAGTCCGTCGCCGACACCCGGCGAAGCGCCCCCGACTGCTTCCGTTGCCGATAATGTGGCGACGCCTCCCGGCGACACTACGCCGCTGTCAGCGGAGCCGACGACGACGACGAGCCCTAAACCAACGACGACAGCGCGCGGCAGAACGCCGCGCCGCAGCGGCAGGAGCAGCGGCAGTGCGCGCCCGCGTCCTCCCGCGCCCCGTCGGAGAAGAGGCACGCCTCCCGCAGAGAATACCACCGCGACAGCGCCCCCGGCCGTTCAGCCGGAAATCAATACGCGGCTCATCATCGAAACGAAGGACGGCACGCGGCTCGAGCGTTCGATGTCCGCCATTCGCCGCATCACGGTTGAAAATAATCAGGTCGTCGTGGTGATGAAAGATGGAAAAACGGAGCGGCAGCCTTTAACCAACGTCGCGCGAATGTCCATCGAGCCGTGAACAAACCGCGTCAGGTGCGGGTAACGACGTTGCTGAATTGATCCGCCAGGTTCGGGAGCGGCGCTTCATCAAATATATGCGCTCGGGTGACGGAATGCGAGAAAGTAAATGGCCGCGCTCTCTGGTGGCGATCGCGTGTGTCTTCGGCGCTATCTTGGTTTATCGCTGGAGCGGGTTATGGCAGACGCCGGAGCGCGTGCAGGAGCTGGGGGGAAGCGGTGGGGCGGCGGCCATTATTATCTTCGCGATGGCCGCCGCCTGGGCCTTCGCGCTGCCCGCTTCGGCATTTCTGTTCATTACGCCGCTTCTATTTCCGCCGCACTGGTCAGCGTTGATCACGACAACGGGTTGCGCGCTCGGAACGGCTGTCGGTTATGCGGTTGCGCGCTTCGTCGGTGGAGGATGGGTGACTCGTTTTCGCGATGGTCGCCTGCAGCGCTTTCTGACGCGTCATTCCAGTTTTCTCGTATTGTTCGGGATGCGCCTGACGCCGTCGAGTCCGCACGGGTTTATCAACTATGCCGCCGGGTTAGCGCGGATACCCTTCGCGCGCTTCCTGGCCGCGACGACGCTGGCGCTGGCGGTCAAATCGTATGTCTATGCGATGGCGGTACACAACACCATCGGAGCGAAGAGCTTGATGGACGCTTTGACCGCGAAAACTATGCTGTCGCTTTTCGCCGTCGCGGTGCTGGCCCTGACCGGCCATCTGCTGCACCAGCGTTATCTGCGACAGCGCGACGGAGCTTCGCAAGCCCTTCACGGAGTAGAGCCTCTGGAAGCGGAGAAGCTTTAATCACGGCTGTTCCTCCAAGCCTGATCTCTTAATGACTACTTCCGCGCTTGACGCGTAAGATT
>JANOGZ010001069.1:0-6342 GCA_031406255.1 Pyrinomonadaceae bacterium
TGACCACACCTTTATCCAGCAGCCCTTCGAGCGCGTCGAGATAGCTCGTGTGCGGTTCGAGCAGCGCCGCGCCGACGCTCATCCCGAGCCGGTCGAGATACGTCTCGGCGCGGTACGCCCCGACTTCAAAAAAAAGCTTGCGCGCCAGCGAGTAACCGTTCGTGTGAAGCCCCGCCGAGGGCAGCGCCAGCACGCGATCGCCGGCGCTGATCGCGCGCCCGTCAATCACCCTGTCGCGATCGACCACGCCGACGATGAAGCCCGCGATGTCGTATTCACCGGCGGCGTAAAAGCCCGGCATCTCGGCCGTCTCGCCGCCGAGGAGTACGCAGTTGTTTTCGCGACAGCCCCGCGCGACGCCTTCGATGACGCGCGCGATTGTTTCGGGCGCGAGGTGGCCCGTCGCGATATAGTCGAGAAAAAAGAGCGGGCGCGCGCCCTGCACCAGAATATCATTGACGCAGTGGTTGACCAGATCGCGTCCGACGGTGTCGTGCGTGTTCGTCATAAAAGCGATCTTCAATTTCGTTCCGACGCCGTCGGCCGAAGCGACCAGGACGGGCGCGCCGAGCGCGGGAAACGCGCCGTCGAACATCCCGCCGAAGCTCCCGATCTCGGAGAGCGTGCGCCGGTTAAAGGTCGTGCGCGCCAGTTCTTTGATCCGCTCGACGGTGCGGTTCGCGGCGTCGATCGAGACGCCCGCGTCGGTGTAGGTGATGGATTGCTTCATCGTTTGGAACGAGCCGACGAATCAACGAGGCCGAGTGGGCTCAGAGTTTGAAATCTTTTTTGCCCCGTGTTGTCTCGCCAGAGCGCTTGTCGAGGCGGTCGAGCGTACCCCTGACGCGGTCTTCGGCGGCGGCGCGTGATTTTTCGTCCCGGCGGATGGTGATGCGCAAGTGGTCGCCATCCTGCGCGCCCGCCGGCAGCAGCGAGACGGGAAAATCGATCTTCGTTTTCTCATCGTCGCCGGCCAGCAGGACGGCCACGTCGCCGTCTTCGATTCTGTCTATCACGGCATGAATCCTGACAGACGCCGGAGCGTTGTGCGGCTTATCATCGACCATCCGTTTGGTTCTCCTCAGAGGAATTCCAGATCGCAGACTATACCCTGGAACCGTACATCCGCGCCGCCGCTGGAACCCGCCGCTCTCTTATCTGCCGCCGGCCGGGCTCTTTTCGGATTTCTTCTCGGATTTCTCTTTCGCTTCGCGCGGCGGCGGGCCGAAGTCGCCGTAAGAGACAAAACCCCGGTTGGCGGAATCGTCCCGCTGCGCTTCGCGTCCCGCCCACAGATCGGTCTTGGCATCTTTCGCGGTTTTGATCTCGTAGTCTCCGCCGCCGCGCGAGATGATCGAGATCTCGCCCTGCAAATCCGTCCGATAGACTTTGACCCGGGCGGCCTTCAAACGATCGAGCACGCCCTGGCTGGGATGACCGTAACGGTTGGCCTCTCCGGTGGAGACGATCGCCACCTCCGGCCTGACGCGCTCGATGAATCTCTCGGACGTCGCATACTTCGAGCCGTGGTGGCCGACCTTGAGGATCGTCGCCTTGAGCGCCGCATCCAGATTGATGAGGCGCTGCTCGGTCTGCTCCTCGGCGTCGCCTGTCAGGAGCATCGAGAAATTGCCGTAATCGAGGCGCACGACGACTGAATTGGCATTCGGCTCGTTGCCGCCCGAACGCAGCTGATCTTTCGTGAAAAGCGGTTGCGCCGGAGCCAGCACGCTGATCACCGCGCCGCCGCCGATTTCGAATCTCTGTCCCGGTTCGGCCCTGATGAATTCCGCTCCTTTGCGCTCGACGGCTTCGAGGAAATCCCCGTAAGCTTTCGTCGTCGGAAGCACCGCGCCACGGCTCCCGGCGGGCGGGCGCGCCGGCGGGCGGGCGCCGCTTTTGGCATTCGCGGCGTCGGCGGAAGCGCGCGTCGGCGGAGGGACGCCGCTGTCGAGGACGCGCACCACCGTGTTGATGCCGTTCAGCACCTCATCGGCGCCGCCGATGTGATCGGCGTGGGCATGCGTCGCGATGAGAAGATCAATCTGATTCGCGCCGTAACGCTTCAGCGCGTCGAGCACGACCTTTTTGCCGTCGCCCGTATCGCCCGCATCGATCAGCACCACTTTATTTTCGGGCGAGATGATGAGAATCGAGTCGGCCTGCCCGACATCGAGGACGTGCACCTGCAGCTCCGCGCCCGATGGCGGAGGCGGCCGCTTCACCCACCACTCCTTCATCTTCGGGAGTAAGAAGACAATGGCGACGATACCCGCGCCGATGACGATGATTGCCAGCACGACGGACGCGCATCCGCATCCGCGCCTAATTTGCGCCACTCGCGTTTACCTCCACAAACCGAAATGATGGTAATCGTTCAGCCGTCAGCTATCAGCTAAAGAAGTCGGCGCTCGAAGTTCGCTTGCGTCGAGGGCACACGAAGAGAAAATAGCCGCACGCACAGGACTGGCTGACCGCCGACTGCTGATGGCTGACGGCTGATAGCTGAACGCTGAATTCATTCCGACGGCACGGGCTCGCGCTCGCGCGCCCACATGGTTTCGGCCGCGTGCGTAATCCGCGTCGGGTAGCGGCCCGTCCAGCAGGCGACGCAGGATGAATCGGCTCGGATACCGGTGGCCTGCAGCATCCCTTCGAGCGAAAGATAGCCGAGCGAATCAGCTTCGATGAAGTTGCAAATCTCTTCGACGGACATCTGCGAGGCGATCAGATCGGATTTATTCGGCGTATCCACGCCGTAAAAGCAGGGGCCCACCGTCGGCGGACAACTGATCCGCATATGCACTTCGCGCGCGCCGGCCTCGCGCACCAGGTGGACGATCTTTTTCGAGGTCGTGCCGCGCACGATCGAATCATCGATCAGCGCCACGCGCTTGCCCGCCAGCAGATGGCGGACGGGATTGAGCTTGATGCGCACGCCGAAGGAGCGGATCGACTGTTTCGGCTCGATGAAGGTACGGCCGACATAATGATTGCGCACCAGGCCCTGGCGGTAGTTGATGCCGGATTGCGCGGCGTAACCGATCGCCGCCGCGACGCCCGAATCCGGAACGGGCACGACGATGTCGGCCTCGGCCGGATGCTCGACGGCCAGCCGCTTGCCCATCTTGTGGCGCGATTCATTGACGGAGCGACCGAAGATCAATGAATCGGGGCGCGCGAAATAAACGTGCTCGAAGATACAGAAGGAATGCGGCTGGGGCGGCAGCGGATACGTCGAGTGCAGCCCGGTGCGGTCGATCACGATCATTTCTCCCGGCTCGACATCGCGTACGTATCGCGCATCGATCAGATCAAAGGCGCACGTCTCCGAAGCGATGACCCACGCCTCGCCCAGCCGCCCGAGCGCGAGGGGGCGAAAGCCGCGCGGGTCGCGGATCGCGATCAACCCTTCGGGCGTGAGAAAGAGCATCGAGAACGCCCCTTCGGTGTCGCGCAAGACTTCGGGGATGGCTTCTGCCACAGTCGCCTCGCGCGAGCGCGCGATCCCGTGCAGCACGACCTCGGTGTCCGACGTCGAAGAGAAGATCGCCCCGGCCCGCTCGAGACGCTTTCGCTCTTCGGTGGCGAACGGAAGATTGCCGTTATGACAGACGGCCACCTGTCCGTGCTGGCAGGCGACGAGAAAGGGCTGCGCCTCGCGAATCGAGACCTCGCCCGAAGTCGAATAACGCGCATGCCCGATCGCGCCCATGCCGGGCAGACGGTTGAGCCGGCCTTCTGTGAAAACGTCTGAAACGAGACCCATCGCGCGTTCTGAGCGGAGCTGCGCGCCATCGGATGACACGATGCCGCAGGATTCCTGCCCGCGATGCTGAAGCGCATAGAGGCCAAGGTAGGTGAGCCGCGCCGCCTCCGGGTGGCCGAAGATGCCGAACACTCCACACTCGTCGCGAAACCCGTCTGTTGAATCCTTCACTCTGCTTTCCAGCCCCGCATCTTCAGATGCATCTCGTAAAATTGGGGAGGTGAAACATTGAGCTTAGTAAATCAGAGCGCGCACGGCAAGCTGGCCCGCAGCTTCTCCCGGAGTATCCCCAAAAAATTGAGTCATCGTGTGTCTTCACGGGACGAACAACCTGCCTGCGCTTTTCCCGTCGTGCTCCGCGCCCGGCGGACCTCCTTTACTCGACGCGCGCGTCGCTTTGATCGCGCGCCGGGCGTGTTATGATGATCCGTCAGAAACTCTCATCAGGGAAGACAAAGGAAGATCACGCCATGGCTGTTACGGTTTACGGCGCAGACTGGTGCGGCGACACGAAACGCACGCGTAAACTCCTCGATAAGCTGGGCGTCGCTTATCACTACGTGGAGGTCGAGGAGGACCCGAAGGCGTCGGCATGGGTCAAAGAACAAAATGACGGCAAGGAGCGCAAACCGACGGTCGACATCGACGGGCGGGTGCTCGCGGTGCCAGACGATCAGGAGCTCGAAGGCGCGCTCCGCGAAAACGGGTTGATCGCGTAAGGGCCCGCCTCTGAGAAGGAGCCACCGTCGCTCGGTCTCTCAGCCGCGCCGGCTTTATTCATCCCGCCGGGCAGTGATAAATTGATAATTTCGCGCGCCGTCGATGCGGCGTTCTCCTTTTCCGAAGTGAGCACACAGAGCCTAGCCTATCACCTCGCCGCCGCGGCGCTGCGCGTGGCGCTCATCCTGGCGCTTTTCGGCGCGGGGTGGAGCATTTACCGGCGCTTGCCGGGCGGTGAGCGGGCGCTGTTTGGGGGGGGCGAACAGTCGGGTGAAACCCTCTTACACATTGTTCTGCGGACCGCGCCGAATGAGCAGGGCCCGCCGCCGCGCCGCGAAATCCCCGTTCAGCTCTACTCGATCGATCTCGCCGCGGCGCAGCGCGAGTTCTTCTCCGAGCGTCGCGCCGGGGTTCGCCCGGAAGATTTCATCGCGCGGCGGATGGGTGGTCGCCCGCCCATCGCGGCCCGCCTCGATGAAACGGGCCAGACGACGGTCGCGGTGCCATCCGGCAAATGGTGGATTCATGCGACGCTTCCCGGGGCGCAGGATGTTTCCTGGCGTCTGCCGGTCAACATCAAAGGGCGCCAGCAAACAATCGAACTCACGCCGGAAAACGCCTACACACGAACGAAAAGTTTTTGAGGAAGTAGTCGAGTGAGCAGTGGTCCGAAGCAGATGGGACGCGCGCGACCGTTGATGCTCTCGGCTAACTGCTCCCGGCTCCTCTTTCCCATCTGTTTATGAAAGCCTTACGTTATGAGGGCGGCCGAGTGAGCGTCGCTCGTATTGCTCGACCGCGCGGCGCGGCGGATGAGGCGTTGATCCGCGTCACGCTGGCCGGAATATGCAATACGGATCTGGAGATCGTGCGCGGTTACGCCGGCTTCGAGGGCACGCTCGGACACGAATTCGTCGGCGTGGTCGAGAGCGCGCCGCAATCGCCCGCGCTCGTCGGCACGCGCGTTGTGGGCGAGATCAACGCCGGTTGTGGCCACTGCGCACGGTGCGCGACCGGAGACGCGCGCCACTGCCCGGCGCGCACGGTGCTCGGTATCGTCGGGCGCGACGGCGCGTTCGCGCAGTTCTTACAGCTGCCCGTGAAAAACCTGCTGAGCGTTCCGCGAGAGGTTTCAGATGAGCGCGCGGTGTTTGCCGAACCGCTCGCCGCCGCCTGCGGCATCATCGAACGCGTCGAGGTGGCGAACGAGGCGCGCGTGGCGGTGATCGGCGACGGCAAACTGGGTCTGCTGTGCGCGCAGGCGATCAAGGCTCAGACGGGCGCGGAAGTCGTGCTCATCGGCAAACATTCTTCCAAGCTGGAGATCGCCGAAAGGCGCGGCATCGACACTGCCAGGGTCGGGGAACTGCGCGGCGCGTTCGCGCGCGCTTTCGACGTGGTGATCGAAGCCTCCGGTGCGAGCGGCGGGTTTGCAATCGCGCTCGATCTCTTGCGACCACGCGGAGTGCTCGTCTTAAAATCGACTTTTCACGGAGCGACGGAGATCAACGCCGCGCGCGTGGTGGTGGATGAGATCAGCATCGTCGGCTCGCGGTGCGGTCGCTTCGCGCCGGCGCTCGAACTGCTCGAAAGAAATGCGGTGGATGTCGAGAGCCTGATCAGCGAGGAGTATTCGCTTGACGAAGGCGTGCACGCGCTCGAGCGCGCCGCCGCGAGCGGCGTGCTGAAGGTTTTACTCCGACCATAAATGGATCATGTGAGTGACAGGTGAACACCGAAAGCGTCTCCTGATAAAACTTTTGTGTAGAACTGATAGAGAGTGCCGTCTAGAAGTTTTACTTCCCAGCCGCCGTTGTACCCGACAGCATCGCTGCCGATCATCTTGAGCGTCG
>JANOGZ010001076.1:0-3448 GCA_031406255.1 Pyrinomonadaceae bacterium
TAGACGCACGCGCGTGCCACTTCATCCGGTGCCGGAGCAGAAGGTGTCCCCGAAGAGCGCGCCGCTTCAGCGCCGAACCGATTTTCCGCTTCTTCCCGCGCACCCTGCCCTTCGGATTCATCAGCTTCCGCGCGACCGCCGACCGCCACACAATTCACGCGCACGCGCGGGGCCAGCTCGCGCGCCAGCGCTTTCGTGAGACCGATCACGCCGGCGTGCGCCGCCACGCTCGGGACACCGCCACGGCATCCGGTCAGCCCCGCCTCGGAAACGATATTGACGATGGCCGGACTGGGTCGCCGGCGCATCAGGCGCGCGGCCTGCTGCGCACACAGAAATGTTCCCTTGAGCGTGAGATTGACGACTTCATTCCACGCGTCTTCGGTCACTTCGTCGAAGGGCGTATCAGCGCGCATGATGTGCGTGGTGTTGACCAGCAGATCGAGGCGCCCGTATGTCTCCTCGACCATTCGGAACAGATGCCTGATATCCCCGGCCTGCGAGATATCAGCTTCAAAGGCATGCGCGAACGTGCCGAGTTCGCGCAGTTCTCGTGTGACGCGCTCACCCTCGGTGTCCGCCGGCGCGTAGCCGACGATGACATACGCGCCTTCGAGGGCGAGTTGGAGCGCGACGGCGCGACCGATCCCGCGCGCCCCGCCCGTCACGAGCGCCACGCGTTCCGTAAAGCTTCTAAGATTTTGTCCCGGCATAAAGCTTAAGGCTCATGTATCCCCTGACTGCGGGACGGGGATAAAGTTCGTATCACCATGAAGGCACACAGTCAAAGGAAACATGAGCCAAACGTTTATCTGGTCTGTACCGAAAGTGGCGAAGTGTGAGTGGAAGTCGCCGGAAAAATGCGTTACTACGCCTTCGAGCGTGCATGCTTGCCTGCAGTCGTATACACAATTTATCTGACACCCTCTCGAAGGAGAGTATCTTTCATGAACATCGCCGTAGCATAAAATAGATAATCTCTATTCCTCTTCTTAGCAAACCCATGGCCTTCGTCCTTGCCTAGTAGATTCCAAACAGTTGTGCCATTCTGCTTCAGGGCCGCGACCATTTCATCGGCCTGACTCAAAGGCATACGAGCGTCGTTCTTTCCGTGGACAATAAAGACTGGAGCTTCGATTCTCTTGGCATTCACAGATGGCGCAATGCTGTGCCAGAACTCCTGGATTTTGGGGTCTCTCTCATCACCATACTCGATACGCAAAAGTGGGTTTTTCCAACTGGCTTGTGTCTGGAAGAGTGTAGTTAAATTTGCTATTCCAGCGGTAGCCTGCACAGCTCGTATCCGGTCGCTATACTGCACAGCGCAGGCCAAGGCCATAAAGCCACCGTAACTTTCTCCGCGTATCATGACGCGACCGCCATCCAGATCGGGTTGTGTCTTGATGAAATCGAGAAGCGCCCCCACATCAGCGATCGCTCCAGTACGGAGTATTCCATCATCGAGCTTCAAGAAGCTCTTGCCATACCCTGAAGAGCCACGCACGTTCGGGTGAATAATTGCCACGCCGAGCTCATTGATCAAGTAGCTGTAGCGCCCGCTATACTCAGGACGCGCCTGTAACTGCGGACCGCCATGTACGTCAATTATCGCCGGCCTTTTGCCTGGAAATCGTGACTTGGGGGGCCGATATATAAAACCGGATATCATACGGCCATCGAAACTGGGCCAGCGGATTAGCTCTGCGTCTGGAAAGTAATCAGTGTTTATGCCACCGGTCTCGCTCTTGGTCCATCGTTCGACTTTGCCTGTTTGTACGTCCAAAGAATAAACATCATTTGGATATTTTGCTGAGGTCATCATAAATCCCAGGTCTCGTCCATCCTTGGTCCAAAGAAGACCCGAGACTATGCCGGCGGGCAGTTCGGGAATTGGTCGTTCCTTACCTGTTGCCGTGTCGAGTAAATGAAGGCGTCCAATCCCATCTTCGTTCGAGATAAAGGCCACCATCTTTCCGTCCGGCGATAGTTCGAAACCCTCTATATTCCACTTAACGTGATCTGCCAGAAAGCGATACTGCTTAGTGGCGAGATCAAGGTAGGCGAGTCGCCGGAACTCCGAATCGCGGTCAGTGACAACATAAACACCTTTGCCATCTTTGCTCCATAGGGCACTGGTATATGCAGCTGGTTCGTTACCTTGCTTCGGTGTCAGTAATGTCATCTGACCAGAGTTCATATCAACAATCCACAGATAACTCTCCGCGGCAGAAAAAAACTGACGCATCAGAACCTTGCTATCGTCTGGCGACACGTCAAGGGGCCACGAGTATCCGCCGTTCGGCGGATGGGCGAGCAAGCGATCACTCTTGGGGTCGAGTGGATTCATAAGGAATAAATCAATATTTTTTCCGTCGCGTAATGAGGCGTAAACGAGCCGGTCACCGGCGTGCGTCCACACCGGATTGGTGGTTGGCGACCGGCCATCTGTGAGGAGAGTTATATTGCCTGTGGCAAAGTCATAACGGTACAACTGCGGTGCGTCCTTACCCCCTATGTCTCTGCTAAAGATGAAATGATTTCCGTGCGTGGGCTGATATAATGCCTCTCGCACTGGGTCGGGGAAGAAAGTCAGCTGCGTACGAGCGCCTCCTGGGAGCTTGACCTGATGGATTTGCGCGGTCTCTGCTAAACGTGTATTAATAAGCATCTCGCGCCTTGACGGATGCCAGCTCAAAAGCGTCGCCGCGCGGGATTGTGTGTAACGGTCGAGCTGTTCCGCCAGTGATGCTGGTATTTTGGGGATGCCATCAATAACAACGGTTTCAGGAGGGGCGAACTCTTCGCTTTGAGCCGTTGCTACAATAGGTGCGGAGATCATTACCGCGCATGTGAAGAGAGCAACTAGTCGGCCGATCCAAGTCATTTCTTTACCCTCACTAGTCTAATTAAGGCAGTTAACCTTCTACTAAGAACTTTTGCGCAGAGACCCATAGGCGCTCTTGGGGTTCAACCGACTTTGCGAGCAAGGTCGGTAACTTCGGGATGCATTCAACAATCGGATTGTCGCCGGGGACAATCTCATCACTTCGTGCCACAAATGAATTTGCAGCTAAGAGCAAAGACAATTAAATTCGTAATGGCTTTTCATATCTTGATACGATGGGCGACTTTCAATGATTGAAAATCCACCATCCTTCCAGAGAGACTGGATCACAGCGCTCCTTTGCGACGGTTGACGTGAGGCTGACGGAACCGGGGATTTCGCCGGTATTCTGGTGCGGACGCGCACATACTACTCCAACCGCCCAGAAAATTCAAAAGGTTTTGGCTCGTGTTTCTTTAGCTTAATTATATGCGCTCGCACAGCAAAGACAGGCGATTTCTCCCGCTTAGTCGACATGCGCGACGTTTAAAACAGCTCGTCCAGCGCTTCTTCAACCGAGCGGACGCCGACGACGCGCAATCCCAGCAGGCGCTCCAATCCGGC
>JANOGZ010001081.1:0-9782 GCA_031406255.1 Pyrinomonadaceae bacterium
CTCTTCGGCTCCGACGGAGATCACTTGATCGTGATCATTCAGGTCAACGGCTTTCGTCGCCCACAGGCCCGAAATGGCCAGGGCAACCAATAGGGAACAGGAGATCCCAAGCAATATTTTTTTCATCTTTTCTTTACTCCAGGGCTTTCGATAGTGGTTCGGGGTCAGGTTGCGACACATGTCGACTCAAACGGTGCCTGTTTGGGGGTCTCGACGACACATGTCAGGCTTCAGGTTTACGCGCAGCTGACGAGGATATAGCGTTGTTAGTCAGCAAGGATAGATAGCAAAGTTTACGAGTAAGATTTTAGAGCAGAACTAACGCGTAAGAGCAGAAGCGCATGAAAGTCTGGTAGAACTACACACGCAGAACATGACTAAACGCGTAGCAAAGTAACGGATACCCCTGGTTCGTAGGTAAAACAGAAGCGTAAAGGTAAACTAATTCACACATTCTGTCAACCAATTCGTAACCTCCGTGAAGATTTAGTAACAATCGGGCCAAAATCCAGAAAATGATGGGATTTTGTCCCCGTTCGGCGCATTTCCAATTGTTTTCACTTACAAGTCGGGATTTTTTAACTTTTTTGCCCTGTTATTTAAGAAAGGTAGGCTTTGGCCGCAAAAGCCCCTCCGGCCAGAGCACTCGCGCCGCTGATCGTGGGGCACAGGCGCACGTAAAACGACAGTGGCGACCAAAGCGAGAGGTCACAACCTCCGCTGCTTTGATCGCCACTGAGTGTCGGTTTTCGGCGTCTGATGTGATGAAGTATTAAGCGACCGGCGCGTTCGAGGGGGCCGCAACGGCGGGAACGGTCGGCGGGACGTTGCCCATCGCAAGTTCTTTCGCGCGCTTCGAGAGGCGAACCGAGCCGGGCCGTATCTGTCCTGATTCGCACGCCTCGATCAACGCCGCGACGACGACCCCGTCGTAGCGCGTGCCGACGAATTTTTTGATCAACGCGAGCGCATCATCAAACTTCATCGCGGACTGGTAGGGCCGGTCGGTAGTCATCGCGTCGAACGTATCGGCGACCGAGACGATGCGCGCCTGGAGAGGTATCTGATCACCGCTTAAGCCCTGCGGGTACCCGCGCCCATCCATCATTTCATGGTGCATGTACATGCCGGGCAGGAAGTCTTTCATCGCCGGTATTTGCGACATGATCTTGTAACCCTTCTGCGGATGCCCCTTCATGATCTCGTACTCCTCATCGGTGAGAGCGGCCGGCTTTTTCAGGATCGAATCATCAATCCCGATTTTGCCGACGTCATGCAGCAGCGCGCTGATCTTCAGCTTTTCCATCTCATCGTCGGGAAGACCGAGCCTTTCCCCCATGGCCAGCGAGAATCGCGAAACGCGCTCCGAATGGCCGCGCGTGTAAGGGTCTTTACCGTCGATCGCGGCGGCCAGCGCTTTAACCGTTCCGAGAAACAACTTTCGATTATCATCTGCCGCGCGACGCAGGTCTTCGATGAAACTTTCGAGCTGGACGCTCATCAGGTTGAATGTCTCGCTCAACTCGCCAAGCTCTTTCGGACTCCGCACCGCGATGCGCTGCGAGAAGTCGCCGGCCGCAATGCGATGTGCGCCCGCCACCAGATCACTGACGGGCTGTGTCAATTGTTTGGCGAACAGAAAACCGATCAACAGCGCAAGACATGCGGCCAGCAAGCTGATCGCCAGCGTCTGGCGACGCATCTCGGTGACGGATCGCAGCGCGGCACGCTCATCCTGGATGGCGATGACGCCGAGCTTCGCGTCCGCATCGAGTTCGGCGGTCGCATAGGCTCCGAGCATCTCGACCTTCCGCCCATCACGCTCTGCCACAAATGGCGCCAGCGCTGATTGCACCTGGGTTCCCGTGTCGATCCAGTCCTGGACAACCTTCAGATCCACCATCGAGCGCTCGGAAAAAGCCACGCGCGCATCCGGGTGCGCCACGGCGCGACCCTCACGATCCACGACGAAGATGACGGGCAGGCCGCGGTCGAGCAACTCGCGCTCGGTCATCGAGGTTTGCTGCTGAACGGCCCTAAAAATTTCTTGAAAGGAGACCACGGCGACGACCGCCGCGACGACTTCACTGCCGTCGCTTCCGCCCATCACGGGCATGGCGATCGTTAAGCCCATCTCCTGACTGGACCGAATGATCGCGGGACGCCCGACTACTAACCCACGCTCGGACATGTGCGCCAGCATCGTATTGACCCGCTCATCAACTTCTTCGCGCCCGATCACGTCCGGCTTGTAAGCAACGTGTGGCACTTCGTTGATCGGAAGGATGGCGAGAGCAATCAGGTTCGGGTCATCCAGTATGGCCCTCTGCAGACGCGCGTCACTTCCCTCTCCACCCAGCAGGCGCACGCCGCCCGCCAGTTCAAAAGCGCGCGCCAGACCCGTCACGACATCGCGATACCGCTGCCCGTATAACTCGATCTGTCGTGCTTTGTCTTGCACCAGCTGCGCCTGGTAACGCCCCTCGACGGAACGCAGTTCATCCGCGCTCCGGCCAGAAAGCATCCACCCGGCCAGCGCGAGCGGTACCAATCCGACCACGAGCAGCGTTCCGAGTACTATGTAGAGCAGGCGTACGCGCCTGAGGCGTTCGAGCATGAAGTTTTATGGGGTTTGGAACTGCACCCTTGAGCAAAATGCGGCTAAGAGGCGTTAGGGAAATTTGTTTTTCGCGGCGATTTCCGGAATTCCCTCCCGGTAGGTTTTATACTATGCTGGCGGAATGGCTGTTGTCAATGTTTAAACTACCTTTAACTCATTGATAAGATTATATTGTAAGGACTGTCATGCAGATTTCCAGGGCGTCTTGTGGATTTATCGACGGTCCTGGTTGAGGGATCTGTGTCAAGCCGATGCAGAAAAGGCTTTTTGTCGACCAAAGCGGCGCGTGGGGCGTCTAACGTCTTGAGAGCGGGAGTGGGCGGCGGGTATTTGGCTGTAGCGCGAAGGACAGAGAAGCGGGCCGGACGGAAAGGGATGGAGACAGCGACAAGCGATGAACAGATCGTGAGGCGCGCTCTGGCGGGGGATGCGGAAGCCTTCGGGGAGATCGTGCGCCGCTGGGAGCGCCGCATCTATGCGCTTGCTTTCGGTATGCTCGGCTGCGCCGAGGATGCGCGTGATGCGACTCAGGAAACTTTCTTCGCGGCGTTCCGCAATCTGCGGGGGTTTCGTGGTGAAGCGAAAGTATCCTCCTGGCTGCACCGCATCGCCGTTAACCAATGCATTACGCGTCAGCGGCGCTCGCGTGTGCGTGGCGAGACAGCGCTGGACGACGTTTCGGCGACCGTCGGCGCACGCTTCGCAGCCCCGGCGCGGACGTCGCCGGCGCGAACGCTTGAAAGCCATGAGAGGTCGGAAGCCGTCCGTCTCGCCATCGGTGCGCTTCCGCTGGAGTTGCGTGAAGTCGTCGTGATGAAAGAGTTTGAGGAGTTGACGTTTCAAGAAATCGCCGTGGCGCTCGATATTCCTTTGAGCACGGTCAAAAGCCGGCTTTATACGGCGCTTCGACAGTTGCGTCTCCGCCTCGAAAAACATGGGACAGAGGTTGCCCGAACATGAACCGACAGATGTCAGATCAAGAAATCAAGGGAAATGCCGGCGCACCGCCGTGCGCACATGCTGATGAGCTGATCACCTACCTTTACGGTGAAACGACCGAAGATGAAGCGCGAACTTTCAGACAGCATCTCGGCGCGTGCGCCTCGTGCCAGGAAGAACTCGGCGCATTCGGGTACGTGCGGGAGGCAATCGGCGCGTGGCGCACGGAAGCGCTCGCGATCACCCCGTTGCTCGCCGCTGATCATGAAGTTGCCGCACGGCAGGCAAACATCAAGCCCGCCCGCAGTATGCGTTCAGCGCTGACCGCCCTGCGTGATTTCTTTGTGCTCGCGCCTTCGTGGCTTCAGGCGGGCGCCGTGGCGACCTCCGTGCTGATCGGTGCGCTCGCGGCATTACTCGTCATCAACGCGGAAATACGCTGGGATCAGGACGGCATCGCATTCAGCGTGGGCGACCGGACCCGCGTGGTGACGCAAACGATCGAGGCGCCGGTCGAACGCGGTCCTTCGCCGGAAGAGGTCGAGGCGATGGTCGCCGCGCGCGTCGCCCGCGAACTCGACGCCCTGAGAGATCGCACCGACGATTCACCAATCACGACAGCGAGCCTGCCGGCGAGCCGGAAAGACGCCTCCGCGCGCCGCATCGCGATACCCTCTTCCGAGATGGGATTACGCCGCGCGCAGCGCAGCGGCAGCAACTCGTCCGCGCGCACGGAACAACTCGCCATCCGCGACGATCGCGATGAAGACGAGTTGCCGCGCCTTTATGATCTGTTAAGCGAGGTAAATTGAGCGCGCCGGCGACAAGCCACGGGCGGCGCCGCGCGGTGGTTGATGAGCGATCCGGCTTGAATGTTTTTCCGCTCTGATAAATAGCTCGGAAGGCAGGTCGAAGAAGGCGTCCGTGGATATCGAGGAGTTTACCGGGAACATGAAAGAATACGGCACATGGCGCGGCAGCCCGAGAAGCGTCTGGTTCGCTTTACGGGTCCTATTTCTCTTCTCTTGTCTGACTGTCGGGCCGGTCGTCTCGGCGCAGGATGATAACCTCACGAGCGCCCCCCCGCCGGATTCTGCCGCGCGGGGTGAAAGACCGGAACGGCGTGGCGGGCGCGACTTGCTTTCGCGCTTAAATTTATCGCCCGCGCAGCTCGCGCGAATTCGCGAGATTCGTCAGCAGAATGAGGGCGAAGCACGCCTCCTCGGGCAGCGCGCGCGGCAGACCCGACGTGCTCTCGACGAGGCGATCTATTCCGATAATGCGGACGAGAGCATGATCGAGGAGAGGGCCCGCGAAGCGGCCGCGGCGCAGGCGGCGATCGTGCGTCGGAGGGCGCTGACCGAACTGCAAGTGCGCCGCGTCCTCGCGCCGGAACAATTGAGCGTCCTGCGCGACATGCGCCAGCAGTTTCGCCTCAGACAGCGGAACAGGCCTCCGCTGGATGATGACCCGCGCCTGCGCTTCCCGCGCGAGCGTCACAACAGGCGCCTCCGGGAGCCGCCAACCGGAAATCCCGACAACTAACCCCATACCCGACTTATCTCTGTAGATCACGACCCTTAGCGCCCCCGGACGATCGCCACCGACAGCCGCGCCGGACAACTCCAGCCAGGCTTTATAACCTACTCATCAAATTCGCAGGCGAGCTGCGAGAGACCGGTCAAAACACCTGTCGATAAGCATCTTGGCCCTATCGCTTCGCGTTTATAGCTTGACGCATCGGCTGTTTTTTGCGCATCATAGCCCGCACATTCAAGCCGGCCGCAGGCGTGTAGAGATTCGCTCAGATTATGCATTTGCCGGCCGTGAGTTTCTCCGGCGTCTGCTGAGAGACGTTTTGCGGAGCAGGCGAAGCCTCTAAAACGCCATGCTTATACAGCCATGCGCGTTTTTACTTCCGATTTTATCTGATGAATATTGCCACGCGCGCCCTACTCGAAGTACAAGAGACGACGCTGCTTGCGGTACGCGCCGCGAGCAGACTCTTCAAACGTCCGACCTATCTCAATGAGACCATTGCGCAGATGGACGTCATCGGCGTCGGGTCGCTGACGATTATTGTTCTCACCGGTTTTTTCACGGGCGCGGTGCTTGCGCTCCAGACCTACCCGACGCTGAAAGGCTACGGTGCGCAGGATCAGACGGGGCGTCTCGTCGCGCTATCGCTGGTGCGCGAACTGGGCCCGGTGCTGACGGCGCTGATGATTACGGGCCGCGTCGGCTCCGCCATCTCCGCCGAACTGGGTTCAATGGTTGTGTCGCAGCAGATCGACGCGATGCGCGCGCTCGGCACAGACCCGATCCGCAAACTCGTCGCGCCGCGCCTGATCGCGCTCCTGATCATGATGCCGCTCCTGACGGTGATCGCGGATGTGGTCGGAATCGGTGGCGGCTGGATGGTCTGTACTACGCTCTACGGTCTTACTTCGAGCGCTTTCCTCGCGACGGTGCGCGAGGGTATCACGACCGACGACATCATCGGCGGCATTATCAAGCCGCTCGCCTTCGGATTGATTATCGGCACTGTTGCCTGTAATAAAGGACTGAAGACGGAAGGCGGCACGGTCGGCGTCGGGCGTTCCACGACGTCGGCCGTCGTCACGGCATCAATCGTCGTGATCATCGCCGACTTCTTTCTCGCAAAGGCGATTCAGGTTATCCTGGACACGCCCACTTAAAGTTTTCTGAGCGGATTTTATGGCATCCTTCACAGACATGGAAGAAGTTTCGCCCGTCGCCGCATCTTCTGATGACGGTCAGGTGAGCGAGGCTGCGGCCGATTCCACTTTTGCCGAAGTGGATGACTCGGCGCGCGTGACTCCCGCCATCGAGTTTCGCGATGTGCATCTCTCCTTCGACGACCGCAAAATTCTGGACGGTCTAAGTTTTAAAGTGCAGAAAGGCGAGACCAAGATCATCCTCGGTGGTTCCGGCTGCGGCAAGTCGACGACGATCAAGCTCGTCCTTGGTTTGCTCAAGCCGGATGAAGGTCAGATACTCGTCGACGGTGAAGACATCACGAATTACACCGAAAGCCAGATGATGGTGGTGCGCAAAAACTTCGGCATGATCTTTCAGGAAGGCGCGCTGTTTGATTCGCTGTCGGTCTATGACAATGTCGGTTACCGGCTGCATGAACAGGCCGTGCCGGAAGATGAGGTGGAGCAGGAAGTCCGCCGGATGCTGCGCTTCGTCAATCTCGAAGACGCGATCGATAAAAAGCCAAGCGAGCTATCGGGCGGGATGAGAAGGCGTGTCGGAATCGCGCGGGCGCTCGTCGGAGGGCCCAAAATCGTGATGTTCGACGAACCGACGGCCGGACTCGACCCTCCGACAGCACGCACGATCTGTGAACTCGGAATCAAGCTGCGCGATCTGGAAGATGTCTCGTCGATCTTCGTCACGCACGAGATGAATAACGTCGAATATCTCACCTCCGAATACGCCATCGTCAACGATGATGGCGAAGTCGCTTTCGAGAAGGAGGGCGAGCGGCTGTGCCTCATTAACACGAAGATTCTCATGATGCGCGAAGGCCGCATCATCTTCAGCGGCACAGACGAACTGCTGCGAAGGACTGATGATGCTTATATCCGCCGCTTTATGCGCGGACAATGAGCGGACATTGAAAGGAGAGAGCAAAAGGCAGGAAGCGCAAAAGCGGTAGGCGGAAATTAAAGTCGTCTGCTGCATTTTGCGTGCAGCTTTACTGCCTTCTGATCGAAATCATGCCTCCAACCAAGAAAAACGTCGGCCTCCGCGAGGTGCGCGTCGGCCTTCTCATCGTCGTTTCCATTATCGTGCTGATTTTCCTGATCCTGAATGCGTCCGGCGATATTTCTCCGTTCTCGCGCAAGGTGCATCTGAAGGCGCGGTTTAACAACGCCGACGGATTGCGCTCCGGGTCGGAAGTGCGCCTCGCCGGTGTGCGTATCGGCAAGGTGGAGGGAGTCAAGCTGCTGCCGGCGACAGATAATCCGACCGACCCGAAAGTGGAGGCGCGGCTCGCCATTGACAGCACGATTGATGGCCGACCGGCGACAGACCTGGTGCGTACCGATTCGACCGCGCAGCTCGGATCCCCCAGCATTCTCGGTAGCGATAAACTGATCAACATCACGCCCGGCACATCGCTCGGGCGGCCCGTTCCCGAGGACTTCGACCTGCGCGCTTCATCGGCCGACACTTTCTCCGATCTCACCGCTTCCGGCAACCAGCTCACCCAGCAGTTGAATAAACTCTCGACCGAGTTTGTCGACATCGCACGCAAAATAAATGAGGGGGAAGGGTCGCTCGGACGCTTCGTCAATGATGAAGCGTTTTACAATAATCTCAATGCGACCATCCGCGATACGGAAGATGTGATCCTCCAGCTCAGATCAGGGAAGGGTTCCGCCGGCAAGCTCATCAATGACCCGGCGCTCTACAACAGTCTGACCGCGACCTCGACGCAGTTGCAGGGGATCGCCGAAGACCTGCGCGGGGGGCGCGGCACCGCCGGAAAACTTCTCACCGACGACGCGATTTACAACGAGGCGCGCGCGACCATCGAACGTTTTAATCGCTCGGTGGATGAGATCAATATTATCGTCGCTGATCTGCGCGCGGGACGCGGCACCGCCGGAAAACTCCTCACCGACGAGGCGATCTACAACGATGCCCGCGCCGCTATTGCGCGCTTCAACACGGCCGCCGAACGCATCGACAATGTCATTTCCGGCGTGCAGCGCGGTGAAGGCAGCGCCGGCAAATTACTCACCGACGATCAACTGTACTCGAACGTCAACCAGCTCTCTGCCGAAAGCGTCAAGCTTCTCTATGACTTTCGCCAGAATCCGCGGAAGTATCTGACGGTTAAGTTCGAATTGTTCTAACCGAATTCGTGAAGCGGCGGCTCGACGCCCGCCGCTTCATTTCACTACCAGAGCCTGCGCTTCCACGGCCGCGTCCAGTAAACCGACGACATCCTTTAGCGTAACCGTGCCGTAATACCACGTCCCCGCGGCCTGTGACTCCGCATAGACGGCTTTATAGATATCGTAATAACTCCGCTTGCCGTCAACGAAGTTGTAAACCTCATCGCGCATCAAGCCGTGGAGATTGCTTCTGAACCCCACCTTCGCGCGATTGGCGAAATACGCCTCCAGCGTCGGAGCATTCGCCGGGATTCGTTTGCTGGCCGCATTCTCTTCTGCGGTCAGTTCCACGGGCCGCGGGCTTCTCCCATGAAGTTGACGGTAATACGCCTGTAAATCCAGCATCAGCTCGGCCTCTTTGCCCTTCATGCGTTTGACCAGTTCGTCAATCGCCCCGACCGCCTGCTGATTTGCGCCGGCGAAAACGCGCGCCGATTCGAGCGCACGACTCTCGCGGGCGACGCCCTGCTCGATCAGGATGCTCGCCTTTTTCCAATTCTCCTCGGCCGCTGAAGATGCGCCGGGCGTCTTCGCCGTCTCTTTCAGCAAACGCAGCGCCGCTTTCACGTCGTTCGCCAGACGGAGGCCACCCTGCGCGTACGTCTCGCCGACGAGCACCGGCACGTCGCTTTCCCTGGCGTAGGCCAGAAAATAAGCGATCGCGCCGATCAGGAAATTGTTGCGGCGCAGTTGCGTCTGATCAATCCTGTCCAGATCATCATCGGATGAATGAATAAATTCATCATCCCAGTTGATCAACGCCACCGCCGGGACGCCGACCGCGCCCTCCACAAAACACATATGATCCGACGAATCGAAATAAGGGACGAAGCGCGCGTTGTACCCCTGGCGACTGCCGCGCGTCGAATAGATCGCGCGCGAGTGCGGGCGCGGCAGGCCGCCCTGCCGGTTGGCGGCGAGAAAAGAGTTGTTTGTTTGCAGCAGGTATGTGCCGACGCTTTCAAAGATGGCGTCGAGGTAAGATGTTCGCGAATGCGGCGCGAAGATGAGGTGCTGGACGCGACTTCCCATCGATTGATCGGCGCCGGTCATATCCTGGTGCACATTGGCCAGCATCTTCTTCGGCTGATCGGGAAAATCTCTGAAGTAGCGATACTCCGAATAAATCTCGTCAGTCCACCAGAATCTGATGTCGCGCGCGGGGCGTGGTATTTTGCCTTCGCGGATCAGCTTATTGAAGACGCGTGCGAGTTCGAGAAGATTCGCGCATCCGCTGCCATCATCGTTTGCCGAGCCCTGTTCTTCCTGCAGGTGTGCGGTGAGAA
>JANOGZ010001091.1:0-1611 GCA_031406255.1 Pyrinomonadaceae bacterium
CGAGGGGCTGTTTGTTTTGGCCCTCAGTCACTTCCTGCTGCCTTTCTTCTTCTTAGCCTGTCGGCCGGCGCCTTCCGGCGTGCCGAGCACCTGCGTGACCCTCTCCCGTTCGGAGCGCGCCCACTCTATTGAGTCCCGGTAATCGAGCTGTGCTGCGGCGCCCAGAGAGCGCATCCCGCCCGAAGGCTCGGCCCGCACCGCCGAGAGTTCGCGCAGTTTGTCTAGGTACTCGTCGAGCAGTGCGCCGTAGCGTCCGGCCACGTCCCGCAGGTCGGGCGCGGATCGCTCCAGGGCCTCGTTGAAGGTGTCGCGCGCGCTCAGGAGTTCGACCTCTAGCTGGGGTGGTGTCATCGCCATGCGCCTACTTTCTCAGGCTACTTTATTCTTCCGGCTGCGTTTTGTGGCCGTTTGCTTCTCCGCTTTCGTCGCCCGCTTCTTACTGCCGCTCTTCTTAGAGCCGGGACTCATAGTATCTATGATTCTTCTCAATTCATCACGATTCTTAATCTTCTTCTTTCTCAGTCTTTCCAGTTTCTTAATACCTTTCTCGTAAAACTTAATACTCTTATCGCAATCCTTGATCACCTGCTGTCGGAGTTTTCTGTCTTTGATTTTCTCTTTGGCGACAGCCTTAATTCCTTCGGCGTGCTCGATCCCTCGCCACTCTGAGTCGATGAGTGAGTCAACCGTGGATGGATCGAAGAGCTGCAACATCGCTTCAGCGATCTCTTTTTTACTCATTTCTTGCGGCCCTTTTTAGTCGCGCGCTTCGATCCGTTCTCAGGTTTGGCTTTAGGCGGTCGGCCCATCGGCTTTCCTTCGATGTTCGATAGGTCTGCGGGGCGGATCATGTAAACGTCGGCAAACTTCTCCGCCTTCAACCGCCCGTCCTGAATCAATTGCAGAACGCGCTGGCGCGATACACCGAGCACCCCCGCCGCTTCGTTGGTAGTGATGTAGTCGCTCATGCCTCGGCATTATACACAAAACCACTTTACGATAAAAAAATGTTTTACCAAAGAAAGTACTTTTATGTGGACAAGTAATTGTAGCGGGCGCAATATATCCTTGTCGGTAAGCAAGGACTTAAAGAAAGGGATACCCAGGATGCTGAACAAAGCGCGGCGACCGCAATTATATCGTCCGTATCTTCACGGGGCGCGACGCAAACGGCAAGCGTCGCTACTTAAAGAAGACGATCAAGGGCAAGAAGAAGGATGCTGAGACGTACCTTTCAACTACGCTGACGGCCATCAGCAACGGCACGTATGTCGAGCCGTCGCCCCTGACCTTGAACTCTTACCTTGACCGTTGGCTCCAAACGGATGCGCGTCCGCGCTTGCGCGAGCGCACCTACGCGGATTATGTGGAATACCTCAGCCGCTACGTTCGCCCGGCTCTAGGCGACAAGCGTCTCACTTCGTTACGCCCACTCGATATTCAAGCACTATACACTCACATGACTTCTCCAAAGCTCAAGGGGAAAGAGGAGCCCGCGCCTGGCGTAACCTATGGTCTCGGCCTTTCAGCGCGCACCGTGCGCTACGCTCACGCGATCCTCTCTTCTGCGCTCAAGCAGGCCGTCAAGTGGCGGGTGTTGGCGCTTAACCC
>JANOGZ010001159.1:0-9584 GCA_031406255.1 Pyrinomonadaceae bacterium
CCTTCTTGGTATGATCGCCTGAAGCTATGGCTTACGATATCGTGGTCGTCGGCGCAGGCATCGGCGGATTGACGGCCGCAGCGCTGCTGGCCGCGCGCGGCACGAACGTATGCCTCTTGGAGAAAGAGCCGCACGCGGGCGGATGCGCCGCTACGATGGAGCGCTTCGAATACCTGTTCGAAGCGGGCGCGTCGCTCTATGCCTCCTGGCAGCCGGGAGAGATTCACGAGCGTGTCTTTTCGGAACTGCCCACACCGCCACCCGAAGTTCGGATGCTCAGGCCCTCTTATGTCGTCCGTCTACCGGACATGACGGATGTCGTGATAAGCCCCGGCGGTGACAGCGAAGAAGAATTCAACGAAACGCTTAACGAAGCATTTCCCGAATGTGCGGACGCGGCTATCGGTTTTTATCGCGAGATTGCGCCCATCGCCGAAGCCTTACGGCGTGTCGCGCGGCGCGTCCCTGATCTGGCGACCGCCTCACGAGGCAGGCGCTTACGGGCACTCGCGGCCGAGGCGCGACGCGCGCCTCGTGCCCTCGCGGCTTTGAACCATACGGCGGCCGAGCATCTTCAGCCAACGTCGCCACGCTTCCGTCGTTTCATCGATGTGCAACTACAAATCTTCGCGCAGCGGGCGAGCGATGAGTGCGCATATCTCTACGCGGCGATCGCTCTGATGCTGCCGCGCCAGGGGATGTATGCGATCCGCGGCGGCGCGGGAACGCTCGCCGCGGCGCTCGTCGAAGCGATCAGAGGGAGCGGCGGCACGATTCGCTTCGACACGCCCGTCCTGCGCCTCGCTTATGATTCTTCGGGCGAACGCGCGATCGGCGTTGATCTCTTGAGCGGTGAGAGGATCGAAGCACGCCGCGCCATCATCAGTAATCTTCCCGTCTGGGACACCTATGGAAAGCTCGTCGGCTTGAGCCGAACGCCCGCTCGCATGCGTTCCCGACTCAAAGAATTGCGCGGCTGGGGCGCTTATATTTTATATGCAGGCGTGGACGAGGAGACGGCCCGGCGTCTTCCGGCCGAACGCGTCCTCACGCTTACCGACTGGCAGATGGCGAAGGCTTTTGATCCTGAAGGGGCGCAGTTTATGTTTAGCGCGGCACCTGATTGGGACCGGCGCGCTCCGCCGGGCAAGCGCGCTGTGACGATCTCAACTTTCACCGAAGCGGAACAGTGGTTCTCTTTCCATGAGGAAGAAACGGAGCATGAAGAGCAGGATCAAGGGGCGCTTGAAGCTTTGTGGGAGCGTTTACATGCCGCAATGCCAGAACTCGGTTCTGGCATTGAAGTGATCGAGACAGCCACGCCGCGCACTTTTTATGAACAGACGCGACGCAAGCTCGGGATGGTGGGCGGCGTCGGGCAATCGCTGGATGTCTTCGGCGCGAACTATCTTTCCCACCGCACATCGCTGCCCAATCTTTTTATGGTGGGGGATTCGGTTTTTCCCGGTCAGGGAATTGCCGCCGTCACACAATCCGCTTTGATTGTCGCCAATGAGATTGCCCCGCCGGTCAAATAAGGACCCGGGGCGGGGCATCTCGCGCTTTCTTCAATTCCGCTTTTCAACAGTGGCGGTGGTTTTCGGTGAATCTCCCCCTCAGTTTGCGACCGGCCCTCCCCTTCCCTTTGAGGAAGCTCCCATGGGGGGTCTGCTGACGGATGGCGAGGAAGGAGCCGGCGACGAAGTTCTGACTGTCGGCTCGCGATTCGCCGGCCCCTGTCGGTCAGGCCCAGAAGAAGTCGTGGTCGAGCCCCGCGAGCCACCGTTACCGCCCTCATCGCGGCGGCCTGTGCTGCGGCGCGTCACACCGAAATCCCGGTCGAAGCGCTCCGCGCTCTCTTTTCCGGCGATGCCCATCCGGCTGGGAAGCATGGGTTCGCGCGGAAGCATCGGTTCGCCCGGATCAATCGGCCTCTCTTTGCGGGGGAGGCGGCCGGGCACGCCGACTACGGGCGGTGAAGACGGAGGCGCCGGGGGGTGGCTCCCGACTGTTCCGCTTCCATTACCTCCGCCGATTGTACCGGGTCTGGGCACAACGGGCCTGTAATAATTCCACGGAAGCCCATAACCGTTTGCGTATCCGAAGCCGTAAGGAGAAGACCACCGGTCATAAAACGGGAGGAAAGTGTAGCCGCGCAACGACCAGTCGAAGACCCACAATCCGAAGTAGGGCGCATAGCCGTAACCGAATGAGCCGCCCCTTCTAAAACTCGCCAGGGCGGTCGCGCGCGTCTGATTGGTGAGGCGGCGATTGGCGGCGACCAGCGCCTCCGCCCGTTGCCGGCTCCAGCCATCGAACTCGTCTTGAGCCTTTTTATCGAAATTGACAATGGCCGTGCCACCACTACCGTTACTGCTGACGACAACCTTTTTTCCGCCCGACACTTTCTTCAGGTTACTATCAAGGAACACCCTTCCCTTACGAACGATTACTTCGGTCGCGCTGCCCGGCAGGACGTTGAGGCGGTAGAGGCCGTTTCTATCAATGGCGACTTCGGTCTGCGGAGTGCTGAACCGGGCCAGCAGGCGCGTGCCGTCAGTGCCGGTGGCTTCGATGATGGCGCTCCCGCTCACCAACTTGAGCCGCAGATTATCGAGCGACATGTCCGTCAGCTCTAATTCCGAATTTTCCGCGAGGCGCACATATGAGCCGGGATTGAGCAGCATCTCGAGGCGACCATCGGCGCCCGTCTTGACCACATCGCCGCTGTTTAACTCGTCTCTCCAGTCCGTACTTCCCCGGCGTCGCACAGTGACCTTGCCGGAAGCGTGATTAACTTTCCCCGCTTTTGCGGAGATTACATACTGATCTCGCGTTTGCGCCTGAGTTCCTGACAGCGTCGCCACCCAGGCCAGAACGATGAGCAGACTAAAAATATGTCTCGATGCTCTTTTCATGATGAATGATTCTCCCCGAGAATGGGCTCTTCTGCGATGTGCTTGGACTTTGAATAAGTTCGTCTGTGCTGCTCGTCGGATTATACACCGTGGCGCCGGTTAATCGAAAACCGCTCGCAGTTTCTTTGAAAATTCGTGGATTTTCACCGGGTTGATGTGCGGGCTAGTTCGAGCGCCGCCGAGATATCCGCCTCGCCGCCGCGGATGATGATCACTTGCGAGCTGACACTATCGCGCCACACAATTGTCACCCGTCCGGCGTCACGCCAGATCATCTGCGCCGCATTTCCGGACGGCACCTTGTTATCCCCCGGTATGCCGTTACCGCGCTGCTGGAGCATATTGTATGCGCGAAAGAACTCCTGTGCGTCTTCAGGTTTGTCCCACAGAGTCTTCCAGACGAAGAGGGGCGCGCTGTGGCCTCCTTTACGCTCGAATAAGCAAGCGCGGTCCCCGCCCCAGCCGGCGGCGGCCCGTGCCGCCTCTTTCCCCGACAACTTCGCCAGGAGCAGCCCGCGCACGCCAATTTCGCCGAGCGGCGTTGATGCCATCAACCGCCATCCGCCGACGGCGAAGGCTCGCTCATCAAGCTGTACTTCGCGCGGCGCATCAGACTTGGGACCCGGCAAATATTTTTCAGGGTGGAGAATCTGCTCGCTCGACAGCGGCGGTCGACGAAATACATCGTCGATACTAATCGAGGGACGGTTTCGTCGCAGGGTTTCGATAAAACGCGCGCCGTCACGGTAGCGAAAGATAAAAGTCTCGGTCAGGAGCGGAGGAAACATCGCGCCGATCTCTTTACGATACTGCCCGAAACGCTCATCTTCCTGCCGCGCGATCTCTTCGAGCGAACGACGCGCCCACGTCTCGCCGCCTTCCATGCGCCGCTGCACGTTCATCGCATCGCCTTCGATCAAGGCGAAACCCGCCTCCGTGCGGTCGAAATTAAAGGGACGCACGAGCAACAGCTTCAGAAGATCGAAATGCTGATCCTGTAGGGCATGCACAAATTCGTGTGTGAGCAGTGAATCATCTTCGACCTGGTCGGCGAGCAACAGCACCTGCTTATCGAGCGGCGAATAACTCGCGCCCGCTGAAGCCGCGGTGAAACTAACGGCCAGCGTCGCCAGATCGGTGCCTTCAGGTAGCACGCCGCCGGCGATTGCCAGCTTGCTCAACGCGCGCAATTCGTCGCCGCCGAGCACTTCCGCCACTTCTTTGGTACGCGTGCCGTACTCCCAACCGGAAAGCTCGGTCATCCCGACTTCTCCCCTCCAGCCGAGTCCGCGCGTCGAGGTCGCCGATTCCATCGCACGTCCGCGGATCGCCTGTAACTTCGGCGATAGCGGGCGTACCGGTAGCGGCGGCAACGCGCGCGCTTTTGGCAAGACCGTCGCCGAATAGACGCTGCGGCGCGCCGAGCGTTTGTCACCACAGGCTGCTCCGACGAGCACCAGGGCAAATGAGATAACTGTTATAAATAGAAGGTTTGTTCGCTGTTCCCTGGTTCGCATATCAAGGCTTAGACGCAAGAAAGGTGCTTTGCGATGCCGTCAGTGGGCGTAGTAGCCGCGTTTGCCGCGTGCCGCGGCCTGCGGGTGCCGTGGGAGATTAATGCGGATTGCGCGCCAGCCCCCGTCGCGCGCAATGTTGGTTGGACGGTAAGAAAGGCTATAGACTGTTCCCAGATCGGCGGCGACACGTTCATAGGCGCCCGCCAGGTCTGACAGTCTTTCGACTTCGTAGAAGGTGCCGCCGCCCGCCTCTGCCAGATCGCGCATCCGGTCGTGTGCCAGATCAACCGTCTCCGGCTGCACGTCATCGGGGCTGAGCGCCTCGTATTCCGTGTTAAGCCACAGCGCATAAAGCACCCCGTCTAATTCCTGGACGAGTCCACGCAAGCTTTGATAGGAAAGCACGGAGCCATCGCCCGAGACATTCGGCAGCGAACTATCAAGACCATCGCTCATCAAGACTATTGCCCGCCGACGCTGGCCGCTTGCGTCTCTGGTGAATTGATCCATCGCAAATCCGAGCGCATCGTAAAGCTTTGTGCTGCCCTGTGGTTGGTCAATCAAGTTGATGCGCGAGCGCAGCGCTCGGCGATCGGTCGTCAGAGGTGAAACGATGACGGGCGTTCCGGCGAAGGTGATGATCGCGATGCGGTCCTGCGGGCGCGCGGCGGCGACAAAACGCAGCGCCGCCGCCTGTATTAGCTTGACCACCTCGCGCGTCGAGCCGGAGAGATCAATTAACAAAAACAGATCAAACGGCGCGGCCGAAGATTCAAAATGCGCCAGCGTTTGTTCCGCCCCGTCTTCATATACCTTGAAATCGCCCTGTGCGAGCCCCGTCAGGCCACGTCCGCTGCCGCGATCAACGACGCTCACGTTGAGGGTCACGAGTTTCGTATCAACGCGGACCACCTCATCTTCGTCTACTTCCTGCGCTCTTTCGGAAGACGCGGCCGGCGCGGGTGTACCGGCCGCACCCGTTTTCTCTCCTGCTGGCAGCCCGAGCGACGGCGGGCGCCGGTCGGGCGCCGCTCCTTCGCGGGCCTCAGTTGTCGCGGAAAGCGTGATGCGCCCGCTTTCTGATCGTAGTCGGATGACCTTTCCACCCGCCCCGAGACGCATCTGCACCTCGCCGCCATCTGAATGGGCGGGCTGTGCGGGCATTTCCGGATCACGCATCACGGCAACTGTTCCGCGCCGCGATTGGGCCGTCACATCGGCATCAACCGGCTCCTGTACCTCGACACGGATATCGCCGGCCGCGGTCTGCGCTGAGACTGAGCGCGGCAGACCGCGCAGCCTCACTTCGCCCCCGTCAGTGACGATAATGACCTGCGCATGCGCCGGAATAAATAGATTTAAAGTGACTTCCACCGCTGGAGCGGAGGCGCCCGCGTCAAGCGCTGCCACGCTAACCGCTAATTGACCGTCTGTTCTTTCGATGCGAACCGGCGCAGCCGCAGAGCGAACGTCGCTCGTCGCGGCTGTGATCGCCACATATTTTTCGTTCCACACTTCGACGCTGACCCCGCCGCGCCGGTTTTCGATACGCAACCGGCCGTTCGCCGGCAGATCAATACGCACGCCGTCTTCGACACCGCCAGTGGTTGCGCCGACCGCTCGCGGCGCGGTGAAAACGGATGTCGCCCACGTCATCGAGATTGCAATGAGGATGAAGTAATGCTTCGCTCTCCGCCCTTGAGACATAACGTTTCTTCGATCAACCCTCTGCGCTTCTGACGATTTTCTCTTTAAAGCTCAACGAGTAGATGAACTCCCGCTTTCGCCGGATGCCCCGGCGGGAGGCACACCCAGTAGCTTTTATTCATCCGAAAACCCATGGGGGAGAGCGAGACGCGCGCCGGGGCCCAAGATCATTCAAGCATATCGAGCATTGAGCCGCCGTCGCGCTGTGGCGGCGCTGTCGTTGGCACGGGGGAGGGTTGCGGCGCTCCGGCGGCGGCGGCGGCGGGCGTCGGCGTGCCGCTCCAATCTGATAGACGCAGCAGCAGGTTGTTCTGGTTCGTCGCATAAGTGATCGCTTCATCCTTATTGACGACGCCGCTGCGGATCATTTTCTCGATCACGCCGTCGAATGTCTGCATGCCCTCTAATTCTCCCTGATCCATCGCGTCGAGGAGCGAACGGCCATCGGATTCACCTTTTTCGAGGTATTCCTTGGTGCGCGCCGTCGATTTGAGGATTTCAATGACGGCGGCTCTTCCCTGCTTGTCGGCGCGCGGGATCAGGCGCTGCGAGACGATGAACCGGAAAGTTTGTGCGAGTCGCGTCCGGATGGACGCTTCTTCGTTTTTCGGGAAGACGCCGATGATGCGGTCCACGGTTTTCGACGCATCGATCGTGTGGAGAGTGGAGAGCACGAGGTGACCCGTCTCGGCGGCTTCGAGGGCGACTTCGATCGTCTCCCGGTCGCGCATTTCGCCGACCAGAATCACCTTCGGAGCCTGGCGTAGCGCAGCGCGCAGAGCACGCGCAAAATCCGGCGTGTCCGAATGAAGTTCGCGCTGGTGGATCGTCGAATTCTTATGGTAGTGGAGAAACTCGATCGGGTCTTCAATGGTGATGACGTGGTAGTGCTTCGTCTCGTTGATGAGGTCGATGACCGCGGCCAGCGTGGTGGATTTGCCGCTGCCCGTCGGCCCCGTCACCAATACCAGACCGTTTTTTATCTCGGCGATCTCTTTAAGCTGGACGGGCAAATCAAAATCGCTCCACTGCGGCGGCCGCGGCGGAATGACGCGCATGACGATGGCATGCGTGCCGCGCTGCATAAAGATATTGACACGAAAGCGGGAAAGTCCGGGCGCGCTGAAGGAAAGGTCGGCCGAGCCATATTTTTCCAGGCTCGCGGCGGCCTCCTGATGATTAGCGATCAGCAATTTGGCGATTGAAGCGGTATGCGTCGGCAGAAGTTTTTCGAGGCCCGGCACCGCGACGGGCTGTAATTTGCCCATGAGCTCGACCTGCGGCGCGCGGCCCGGCGAGAAGATCAAATCGCTGACCTTATCAGAGGTGGCCAGCATGCGTTGCAGCACGTTGACGAAGTTTGGCGGCGGCGGCGCTGCGGCTGCGTCTCCCGGTGAGGACGGCGCGCCGGCTGGCGGTGGTGACCCGGGCGTTTGCGGTGTGCTCATAAGTAGAAACTATCGGCCGTCGGGCAATCAGCGGTAAAGGTTTGAAGCTGGTCGCGGGCGGTTTCCTTTCAGTGGGTTAAAGCATAAGCGATGATATTGAGGCCAAAGCGCGTCTTGTCCTCAGCGGTGAAGCGCTTGTTACTCCACTCGTAGTTCCACTCGCACCCGTAGTCCTTATTGGAATACAGGACTCGGAGGCGCCCGTCCGACGCGACCGCCGCCCGCAAATAATTATGTACCGTCCGATCGCCCCAGCCATTCGATTCATGTGAGGTAGCGGGCGGCCCATCCGGAAAAGCGAAGAAAGCGCGGTAAAGCTCATGATTGTTGGGTAATTTTCGCAAACGTTCGCCCGGGCGATCGAGAATCAGCCCTATTTCATGCTCGACGGTTTGAGCGAACGGCCCCGACGTGTCGTGCTCACAGTCATCAACAAATAAAAAGCCTCCGCCGCGCAGATACCGGCGCAACCCCGCACGCTCGCCCTCCGTGAAGCGAACCGCTTTATTGCCGGTTAGATAAAGAAATCTGTAATCAAGCAGAGGGTCTCGATCAGCACTGAGAACGCGCTCGCCGTCGGCGCGAATTGAGGTGTACTCGGCGAGCGTGTGGAGAAGATTCGACGGCATCCTGGGGTCCGCGTCCCAGTTGCCTGAAGCATAGCGCAAACGCGTGAAAGCGAAATTTCTAACAGAATCGAGCGACAGTTGTTGCTTTCCCGTCACTACTGGCGTAGTGTTGGAGGTGGCATCAAGGCTTCCTCCAGCCAGTGTCGCGGCGGCCGTGGCGATCATCGAATGGCGGACAAATGTGCGGCGATTCATAGATTTATCTCTTGCTAAGGCGCGCCGGCTTCTCCGGCGACGGCAAAATTTCCGTAAAACTTCGTAACTTAAATAAAACGGGAAGCGCAAACAACCGCTCTCCGTCGACCGTACATCACAGTGAGCGCAAGGCGCGGGATGTGCGACTTGAATTTACGCAACAACCCGCAACCGACGGAAGGAGGCGCTTTCATACATGGCAACATACAGAGACCCGGTACGCGTTTTTGCTCCACTGGAAGTTGTTGAGCGCCTGCTAGAAATTCGCGCTGAAGCGGGCTACTCTCCGGCTATTTTTCTCCGCTCGTCTAACGACCTGGCGGCCTATTTTGACGCATATGGCTTCGACGTCTATGCTTTTTCAGAGGTCGAAGCGACGTTCCACTTCGGGAAGTATCGCGCGGCGTGTGCGCCCGGCGGCGATCATGCGCATAATTCACTGACGGCACACTAAAGCGTCCACAACACACAAATCAGTCCACGGGTGAAGCGGGAGCTGCGGGTCATCACCAACCGTCTCCCGTTTTTCCTTGTTCTACATCGCTTTAACGATAACGAAAGTGGCATCGTCGCCAGTGCCGCGTCCCCCCGTCCATTCAAGCACATCCGCATAGATAAAATCTATCAGAGAGCGCGCGCTTTTGTGGCGCCCCTCACGTAGGATGCGCTCCAGGCGTTCGCGCCCGTATTCCTCCTCGTCGGGACCGACCGCTTCGGTGACACCGTCCGTGTAGAGCACGAGGAGCTGTCCGGGCTCGATCGGCAGGTAATATTCGTAATAGCGTGCGCTCTTGAACATACCGAGCGGCAGTCCGCCGCGTTCGATAAAGTGCGCGTTACCGTCCCGGTCCATCAGCAGCGGCGGATTGTGTCCCGCATTGGCGTAGGCGAGGGTCTTATTCGTCACATCCAGCACGCCATAAAAGGCAGTCACGAATTGATGATTCTCGATCGATTCCCAGAGCAGGTAATTGACCTTCGCCAGCGAGATGTTGGGCGCATATCCGATGTGTATCGCGGCCCGTAAGGACGCGCGCAGAAACGCCATCAGCAGCGCCGCCGGAACGCCCTTGCCCGACACATCCGCGATGACAAGGCCAAAGAGGTCGTCGTAGATGCGGACGAAATCATAGTAGTCGCCCGAAACTTCTTCGGTTGAAAAGTTGTAAG
>JANOGZ010001164.1:0-1674 GCA_031406255.1 Pyrinomonadaceae bacterium
ATCTTCACCGCTGCTACGGTGAAAGCGCAGTCGGCGGCGGTTAAGTTGACGGCGCAGGTCAGCGGTACGGTCGCGATTTCGGTCGCGCCAGACGCGCAGGTCGCTGGCGGCGTCAGGATGACGTCCAGCAGCGCCGGTCTACGCACCGTGGCGGTGTCGCTGACCGGCTCCGGCAGCGCTTCGACGGAGATCAGGATTCCGGTTTACATTCGTTCCAACGTCGGCTATGCGCTCTCTGCCTCGATGAAAACGGGCGGCACGACCCTCTCCAAATTCCTTGTCATCAGCACCCAGGCGACCGGGCAGTTCGTCGTCGCCGATGCTTTAGAAAACTTAAATATCGCAGAGGCGTTTGATGGCCGGAGCGGCGGCGAAGTTCAGTTTGCGGGTGTGAGTCTCGCGGCGCTGGATATGTCTTCTCCGGTAACGCTGCTGAGCGGTTCGCGTATCTCGCGGGCCGGCACCCTGAGCTCACCCAATAATGCCGTGGAGGTGATGCTGGCGGTGACGATCAAGCCGCCGGTCGGCGCCGCCCACTGGTCAGCCGAATTGATCCTCTCGGCGTAGAGCGTTCTCCCTCTGATCGCGCGAGCGCAATATGTTTCGGGCAGTGACCCACGCGTGGGTCACTGCCCGATCTTTTTTACCGCGAAACGCCCTGACAGATTTACAACCGGGAAGGCGTGACCAACAGGGTAGCGTGAATATTTGCTGAAGGCTCGGGCGCGTCTTTTCCAAAATTGTAGCGCTTGATCATCCGTTGCAGGGTACTGCGGTCTATTCCGAGCACTCGCGCCGCCGCCTGTTTATTGCCGCCGGTGTGCGCCAGCACGCGCGTGACATAGCGTACTTCCATTTCCGCGAGCGACACCAGGTCCTCGATAGCTTCCGAAGCGTACGGCGCTCCGGGGTTCGCCGGCGCGTCATCTTTGATCGGCGATCCGCCCCCCTGGCTTCTGATATCATCAGGGAGATCCTCCGGACGCACGATATGATCGCACAGCGCAACGGCGCGCATCATGGCGTTCTCCAACTCGCGTCTGTTGCCGGGCCATCGATACTCTTCGAGCAGCTGGACGGCCTCGCTGGAAAAATTGAGCAGCGGATCGCTCGCCGCCCGCACGCGCGCGATCATGTGTCCGGCGAGTGGCATGATGTCTTCGCGGCGCTCACGCAGCGGCGGCAGGTGAATCCTCACGGCATTCAGCCTGTAAAGCAAATCCTGGCGGAACCGCTCTTGCTGTACTCTCTTCTCGACATTGTGGTTGGTCGCCGCGATGACCCTCACATCGACATTGATCGTGCGATTCGATCCCACCCGCCGGATCTCTCCCTCCTGCAACGCCCGCAACAACTTCACCTGAAATCCAAGACTCGTCTCCGTCACCTCATCGAGAAAGACCGTCCCCCCGCTGGCCTCCTCCCATAATCCCATCCGGTCCCGCTCGGCTCCCGTAAAAGAGCCCCGCACATGCCCGAACAACTCCGATTCGATCAACTCCGAAGGGAGTGCGCCGCAGTTGACGGCGACGAAGGAGGCTGACGAGCGCTGGCTGCGACGGTGAATGGCGCGGGCGACGACTTCTTTGCCGGTGCCGCTTTCGCCGGTGATGAGGACGGGGAGGTTGGTGGAGGAGACGCGGCCGACGAGTTTCATGACTTCGACGAAGGCGG
>JANOGZ010001184.1:0-3145 GCA_031406255.1 Pyrinomonadaceae bacterium
CGGCGCTGCTGGCGTGGGCCGCGTGGCGCGCGGGCGGCCTGGGGCTCATCCTCTCCGAGTCGAGCGCACTACAGAAACAACACAACAACTTCTGGACCATCTTTCCCAGCGCGCTCACCGCCTCGGTCGGCTACTGGGCGACGCTCAGCTTAAACATTCCGGATTTTACGCGCTACGCGAAATCACAAAAATCGCAGATGATCGGCCAGGCGCTGGGCTTACCGCTGACGATGACGGCCTTCGCCTTCATCGGCGTCGCGGTGACGAGCGCGACGCTTCTGATCTACGGTCGGGCGATCCCCGACCCGGTCGAGCTGATGCGGCAGTTCGATAGCGTTATCATCATTCTGTTTGCCACGGCGGTGATTTTCGCGGCGCAGTTAACAACGAACATGGCGGCCAACGTCGTCTCGCCTTCGAACGACTTTTCTAATCTCAACCCGAAGCTGATCTCTTACGTCACAGGCGGACTGATCACGGCGCTGATCGGCGTGATGATGATGCCGTGGAAATTGATGTCTTCGATGGGCGCGTACATCTTCACCTGGCTGATCGGCTACTCGGGGTTGATGGGCGCGATCGCCGGCATACTGATCTGCGACTACTGGATACTGCGCCGCCAGCGCCTTAATCTCGCCGCGCTCTTCGATCCGCGCGGGCGCTACTCTTATTCAAATGGCATTAACTGGCGGGCCATGATCGCGCTCGTCGTGGCGATCGCGCCCGTCGTGCCCGGCTTCCTGCGCGCCGCGACGACGCCCGGCGGACAGGTCGCCGAGCCCAATATCTTCGATCAGCTCTACACCTACGCGTGGTTCGTTACCTTCGCGATAAGCTTTGTCTCCTATTATTTATTGATGAACCGGCACGAGAATCTTAAGGAGGAATAATATTTATGTCACGCATCGTCAAGTGTGGTCTGATACAGGCAAAGAATGCTGCGCCGACCGATGCTCCGATCGAGGAGATCAAGCGCGCCAACGTCGAAAAGCATCTTCGCATGATCGACGACGCGGCCCGCCAGGGCGTGCAGATTCTCTGCATGCAGGAGGTCTTCAACACGCCGTATTTCTGCGCTGAACAGCAGACCCGCTGGTACGAAGCGGTCGAGAAAATCCCGGATGGACCGACCGTGCGTTTGATGCAGGATGTCGCGCGCAAGCACAACATGGTGATCATCGTGCCGATTTACGAAGAAGAGGTGACGGGCATCTATTACAACACGGCGGCCGTGATCGATGCTGACGGGAAATATCTGGGCAAGTACCGCAAGAATCATATCCCGCAGGTCGCGCCGGGATTCTGGGAGAAGTTCTATTTCAAGCCGGGCAATCTGGGCTATCCGGCCTTCGATACGGCCTACGCGCGCATCGGCGTCTACATCTGTTACGATCGCCACTTTCCCGAGGGGGCGCGCATCCTCGGCTTGAACGGCGCGGAGATCGTCTTCAACCCGTCGGCGACCGTCGCCGGTCTCTCCGAATACCTGTGGCGGCTGGAACAGCCGGCCCACGCCGTCGCCAACGGGTATTTCATCGGCGCGATCAATCGCGTCGGTCATGAACATCCCTGGGACATCGGCGAATTTTACGGTCAGAGCTACTTCTGCGATCCACGCGGTCAGTTTATCGCCGAAGCGCCGCGCGACCAGGATGCGCTCGTCGTCGCCGATCTCGATCTCGACATGATCCGCGAGGTGCGCAACACGTGGCAGTTCTTCCGTGACCGCCGGCCTGAGTCGTACGAGATGCTGGTCAAATAATAAGACTGGCGGGACATGATCAGGCTCCCCTGTTCAGCATTCAAGCGCTCCACGCTCGGAGAGGTTTTAAAACATTATGACGGTCAGACACGAAACACCGATCACCTTCGCGCAGATCGAGCGAAACTTCCGCGAGATCGCACCGCCGCTCTCGACGGCCGAAGCGATCTTCGAGGCGAACCGCTGCCTCTATTGCTACGACGCGCCGTGCACGCGCGCCTGCCCGACGCACATCGACGTTCCCGCATTCATCAAGAAGATCGCAAGCGATAACCTGCGAGGAGCGGCGCGCGTCATCTTCGATGCCAACCCGATCGGCGCGACGTGCTCGCGTGTCTGCCCGGTCGACGTTTTATGCGAAGGCGCGTGCGTGGAAAATACGCTGATGGACAAACCGATCGAGATCGGACGCCTGCAGCGCTACGCGACCGACGCCCTGATGAGCACGGGACGCGATGTGTTCACCGCGGGCGCGCCGAACGGCAAATCCGTCGGCGTGATCGGTTCCGGCCCGGCCGGGCTTTCCTGCGCCACCTATCTGGCGCGTCTCGGCTATGACGTGACCATCTATGAAAAGAAACCGCTCGCGGGCGGTCTCAATACATACGGGATGGCGGAATACAAAATGTCCCAGAAGGTCTCGACGGATGAAGCCGCGATGGTCGAGCGTCTCGGCGTGCGCTTCAAGTTAAATACGGAGATCGGACGTGACATCTCCGTCGCGGATTTAGAGTCGGCCCATGATGCGATCTTCCTCGGCGCGGGCCTCGGCGCAACGCAGCGTTTGAACATCCCGGGAGAGGATTTGCCGGGCGTCTATGATGCGCTGGATTTTATCGAGCGGATCAAGTCGCGCGACTGGGCGAGCGTCCCCGTGGGCCGCACCGTCGCCGTGATCGGCGCGGGCAATACGGCGATCGATGCGGTCACGCAGGCGCGACGGCTCGGCGCCGAGCGCGTGCTGATGATTTACCGTCGCACAGCGAGTGAGATGCCCGCCTACGAATACGAGTATGAGCTGGCGAAGAAGGATACGGTCGAGTTCTGGTGGCTGACGGCCCCGGCCGCCATTCTCGCCAGCGCCGACGGCGCGCGCGCGGCCGCCCTGCGCTGCGTTCGGATGGAGCTTGCGGGCGAGCCTGACTCTTCCGGCCGGCGTGCCGCACAGATGGTGCCCGATTCGGAATTCGATATCCCCGTCGATATCGTCATCAAAGCGGTCGGTCAGCAGAAGCGGCGGGCCTTTCTGGAGAGTATCCCGGGCCTGCAACTCGATGGCGCGGGCCGCATCTCGGTTAATCCGGAGACGATGCAGACAACCAATCCGAAGTTTTACGCCGGCGGCGACAGTGTCAACGGCGGACGCGAAGCCGTGGATGCGGC
>JANOGZ010001239.1:0-1090 GCA_031406255.1 Pyrinomonadaceae bacterium
GGCTTAACAGTGAAAGGCGCGCGCGATGATTTCGCGAATTGAGCTACAAGAATGCGCACACTACAGTGAAGAGTTCAGGCTTCGAGTGATGTGGCCTGCGAGCTCAGCACCTGCGGATAAAGTTACGGTGTAGCTTGTATAACAGATTCTTCGCCTTGTCAATATTAATAAGTCGATGAAGGTGGCCGGGGCGAGATTTCCGCGCCTGCTGGCATTGGCCTCACATCTCTTTGCGTAGCAGCGCGGAAGCGCGTTCCGTATGCTCGCGGGCTGTTCCCCAGATAATCGAGAGAATGTCATTCAGATTCATCGCCCTGAAGGTTGGAATGTACCCGCGGTCATCCGGCGACCCGAGGCCGGGAAGCGTTTCGGTCGGAATCTTGTATGTTTTTTGTAAAATCGCCGCGAGAATATCGGAATCAGGATACATGGACGGATGTCGTCCATTTGATCTGATGATGCTATCCCATGCCCGTCGCGCATCCGTATAAGCTTTGAGCGCCAGCCGAATCTCATTCTTAAACTCGCCGTCGGGGAGCGCCGGCAGAGACTTCTCCACTTCCGCCTTCACCTCGGTAAAGAGCGCGCCGTACTCTTGATAGCGCGCGCCTATCGCTCCATCTGCGGCGGGCAAGCGGCGCAGCGCATTTACAACATTTGTCGCATTCTGAGAAGTCGGAGCACCGCCGCGAGGTGGAGATTCCTTCACGGGGGCATCGAGAGCCGGGTCAGAGGTGTCGGTGGCGTCATAATGTTGTCCGGCCTCAGCGGCCTCAGCGGGATCCAAATATTGACTGATGTCAGGATTTTGCGAGGGATAAGGGGTTGGCTGGGGTGTCGGGGCCTCTCTCGGTTCAGATGCCGGCGAGAAGAGCAGGCTCTCCACGTCGTCAATGCTCATGCTGATCGGATTGCCGGAAATTTCGAGCTGGATCACATTCGCATTGGCCCGAATGAACGTGCCGGTGACCGGGTAACCTCCCTTCAGATTAATCGTGACCGTCCGCTGAGCCGGTGCGCTATCCACCCGAGTCTCTGCCGGCGGAGTGCCGGGTGTCGGCTCCGGTGTCGGGGTTGCCGCTGTCGTCGG
>JANOGZ010001280.1:0-12724 GCA_031406255.1 Pyrinomonadaceae bacterium
GCCGGATGCGGCTGAAGATCGCCAGGTTAAAAAAGTGCATGGCGCCCAGGACAAGCAACACCATGCCGATTTTCCACGACAGCGCCTCAATGCCTTCGCGGGCGCTCTCGATGCTGTAGCCGAGCTTGAGCGCCAGGCTCACGTAGCCGAGATTTATCAGATAAAATCCGACGACCAGCAGGTGATTCACCGAGTCGGCGAGCGATTCGTCACCGTGGAAGACATCCACCAGGAAGACGCGCCCGTTTTTGAACAGAGTCTGCGCGACCCACACCGTGAGAGCGATACTGAGTCCGAGATACACAAGGTAAGTGATGACGATGGTATTCATGTTCCTCCTCCTTATCGTAGAAGGATGCAGCTCCTTCGTAGGCCAGCGCTAAAGTATTCAGCATCCGCCTGCCTTCTCCTCCTTCAATTATCGGGCCACAAGCACACGGAGTGTCGGCCCCGGCCTTTTCCTCGATAATCAGCGGGAAGCGTATGGCGCTTTGCCGATTCATGGTAGAGTCTTGGCAATCTGCTAAAAACTAAAGGAGCCCTCGCATGAGCCGTAATCCGAATACTGATCCGCCACAACCGATGGAACCAGGCATCCCCCCCACCCAACCGCATGATCCCCTGCGGCCTGATCCGTCACGACCAGAACCCGTGCCGCTGCCGCCGGATAAAGACGCTCCTGCCCCCATCCGTGAGCCCGACACGCCCCCGCCCGCCGGCGACCCGCAGCCGCCGGAGCCGACGCGGCTCGTGTAGCTTTAGAAAGCGCGTGCCGGCGGGGTGTTTTCAAAAATCGCAAGGAGGTCTAAGCTCGTGAGCGATTCCGTTAAACTCGAAATATTTTCCGATTATGTGTGACCGTTTTGCTGGCTGGCGGAGCCAGCCGTGCACGAATTGAGACGCGCCGAGCCTGATGTCGAAATTATCTGGCGCGCTTTCGAGTTGCGCCCGACGCCGGCGCCGATACTTGATCCAGGGGGCGAGTACCTGATGCGCGTGTGGCGTGATGCGGTGTATCCGCTGGCCGCGCGGATGGGCATCACGATGCGACTTCCGCCACTTCAACCACGCTCACGCCGCGCGCACGAAGCGGCCCACTGGGCCCGCACCCAAAATCGCTTCGATGATTACCACGCCGCCGTCTTTCGCGCGTTGTTCGAGCGCGGTGAAGACATTGGCGATCCGGCTACGCTCGCGCGGCTTGCTTCGGAGCTGAAGCTCAATGCGAACGCGTTAAGTGAGTCGCTCGCGCGTCATGAGTTTGAGGATGCGGTACTGGCAGACGAGCGCGCCGCTGAGAGAACAGGTGTGAGTGGGGTGCCGGCTTTCGTCGCCAACCGCCGCGCGATGCTCTTTGGCGTACAACCGATCGAGGACCTGCGCGAATTGGTGAAGCGCGCGCGCGCGACAACCGGCACTGCGGAGCAAGATTCCTCGCCCCCGCTCAATCATCTTCCGCTGCGGATCGAACGTCGTGGGGAAGAGGATGAGTGAAGAAAGGCTCGAAGGCTTATACGAAAGGCTGCTCAACAAACGTGATGCGGCTCCCCCGCCGGGGCCAGCCGCCGCGCCTTCGCTTCCCTACCGGCTCGATTCGCTTGCGGAGCTACACTTTCTCGACTGGCATGCCTGCGCGTTGATCGCGCGCCTGACAACCCGTCCGGTCACCCTCAGTGTGGACTCGGACATCCGGGTAGATATGTTAGCGCGCGTCGCGGCACGCGTCTTAACGGCGAGCGGAGCGGAGGCGGCGACGGAGTGCGTGCGTTATCAGGTGGGCGACGTGCTCGCGCGGTTTCTCTCGATGCCGGGCTGGCCTGCGGTCTGGCGCGATTACCAGACGAGCCGCGATGAGCCGCGGCGCGTTTTCGCCGGCCTCACGCTCGACGCGCAGTTTCCGCATCTTCGCGCCGGCTTCCTGACCGGCATCGATTATTTTCAGATGGGTGAATATTATGCGGCGCATGAGGACTGGGAGTCGCTGTGGGTGCGACTGGAAGATGATACGGAACGACGCGGCGCGCAGGCTTTGATCCAGCTTGCTGGCGCACACATCCATCGTTTGAAGGGACGCGCTCCCCAGGCGCGGAAGCTTTATCTGGCGGCCCGACCACACTTCTCTGCTCCGGCTGTCGCCGCGGCGCTCGCCTGGCTCGATGCCCCCCACCTGATCGCAGCGTCAGACCTGGCGTTCGACGCATGCCTCCCGACAGAGGCTATCGTCTGGCCCTCGATTCCGCTCTGCCCTCATCACGCAGCTATCCCGCGCAAGTACCGATAAAGGGATGCCCGGCGGGGCATCAGGCGCTTCGCTGCCCAAAGTCATCATTTTTTGATCTCGCGATCAATCTTCACCGCTTCGTTATTCCCCTCGCGCCCGCCGATGTGTAGAATAGGGCGGGAGTTGAAATTTCAACTTGACTTGATCGCTGCAATGGAGACCTTCACTGATATCGGGCCCCTGATCGAAGGGTCGGGCGATACCGACCGCCCCACCGCCTTAGAAGCCAGCGCGCAGAATGAGGCGCGGGCGCGCCTCACCGAAATCGCGCGCCTTCTTTCGACCAAACCCTTCAGACCCCACCCGCTTTTTAAAGGCGGTCATGCGCAAACACTGGCCGCGTATGCGTGGCCGCTGCGCTCCGTGCTGCGCGTGCACGCGGCGGATGAGGCGCGACTGTTTGAAGCGGAGCCGGGCGTGCGGCTGCTCGCACACTGCCGTTGGCAGCCTGATCGCGCCAGCCGTCCGACGCTCATCCTTATCCACGGGCTCGAGGGTTCAAGCGAATCCGCTTATATGCTGCGCACGGCACATCTGGCGTACCAGGCGGGCTTCAACGTGTTGCGTCTTAACCTGCGCAACTGCGGCGCGACGGAACACCTCACCCCGACGCTCTATCACAGCGGGATGACGGGCGACCTGCTCACCGTAATCAACGAGTTGATCGAGCGCGACCGACTGTCGCTGATCTTTCTCGCGGGCTTTTCGATGAGCGGTAATATGGTCTTGAAACTCGCCGGCGAGCGCGGCGAGCGCGCGCCACGCGAATTGGTCGGCGTCTGCGCCGTTTCGCCCTCGATTAATATAAGCGCCTGCGCCGAGCGTATCGAGCGCCGCTCGAATTGGATCTACCTGCAGGGCTTTATGCGTAGCCTCCGCCGCCGCCTGCGCATCAAAAAGAAACTCTACCCGGAGCTTTACGACACGACCGGGCTGCACCGGATGCGCACGGTGCGGGATTTTGATGAGCGCTATACGGTCGTGCACGGCGGCTTCGAGAGCGCGGCCGATTATTACGCCAGCGCCAGCGCCCTGCCGTTGATTCCCCGTATCCGGCGACCGACCCTGATCATTCATGCGCAGGATGACCCGATCGTTCCTTACGATTCATTTGATCACCCGTCAATCACAAATAACCCCTATATTGTTTTTATCGCCCCGCCGCACGGCGGTCATGTGGCGTTCGTTGCCGCTCGCGATGGAAACCCGGAAAACCGCTTCTGGGCGGAGAATCGTATCGTCGAGTTCTGCCAATTGATTTTAAGCGGAGGTGGAGGCGGCGGAGCCGTCATTACCTCCTGAAAAACCGGAGAGCTCTGGAATGGTGCGGCGCGCAGAGAGGTACACGGCGAGCGCTCCGCCGTGCGCCTGAAAATGCTTGCGCTGCCGCATAGTGGCGCAATAAACTCATCTTCATACAAAAGAAAAATTTTTCGGGCTCGGGCATCATGAGTATCCCGTTTTAAAACACGATGATTACTGCTCTTAAACTATTCTCCATCTTTCTGATCGTCTTCGCTAACGGTTTTTTCGTTGCCGCTGAGTTTGCGCTGGTCGGCGTGCGGCGCTCTCGTATTGAAACGCTTGCCGAGGGGGGAAACAAAAAGGCGCAGCGGCTGCTCGGCCTACTGAATAATCTCAACGCCTATCTCTCCGCCTCGCAGCTCGGCATCACGCTCGCTTCGCTCGCCCTCGCCCTCGTCGGCGAACCGACCATCGCGCATCTGCTTGAAGGGCCGCTCGCAGGAACCGGCATCTCCGAGACGTGGCGACACGCCATCGCCTTTGTTATCGCTTACTCCATTCTGACGTCTCTTCATATCGTGCTCGGCGAACAGGCGCCCAAGTTGTTCGGTCTCGCGCTGGCTGAAAGGGTCGCGATGGCGGCGGCCTGGCCGATGGAGGCTTTCTATAAAATATTTCGCTGGCCGATACGCGCGCTGGACTCGGCCAGCGCGCGCACCGTACGCCTGTTCGGCCTCCATGCTACGGCGGAACAAGCTTCTATCTATACCGAGCAGGAACTGCGCCAACTGATCGACCTCTCGCACAAAAGCGGGCATCTCGAAGCGGGCGAGCAGCAGATGATCAATCGCGTCTTTGACTTTTCCGAGGCCGAGATTCGAGAGGCGATGGTGCCGCGCACCGCCGTGGCAGCGCTTCCGGTGACTGCCACACTCGAAGAAGCGGAGAAAGCTTTTTGCGATGGCGGCTATTCGCGTCTGCCGGTGTATCGCGATCGGCTCGACGATATCGTCGGCGTGCTCTTTATGAAAGACCTGATGCCCTGTCTGCGGAACATGCCATCCGAGGAGTTCGACCTGGAGCGGATGCTTCATCCGCCGCTATTTGTCCCGGCCACGGCGCGGCTCGGCGCAGTGCTCGCGCAGATGCAGGCGGCGCGCACGCATCTGGCCTGCGTCGTTGATGAGCACGGCGGCATGGAAGGCATCGTGACGCTTGAGGATTTGCTGGAAGAGATCGTCGGCGAGATCAATGACGAGTACGATGAGGAAGTGCATTCGCAGATCATCGAAGACAATGGGACTTACGTGCTGGATGGAATGCTGGCGGTGCGCGACGCGAACCGTCGGTTCAATCTGCGGCTGCCGGAAGAGGCCGGCTATACGACGCTCGCCGGTTTCCTGCTCGCCAAGGCCGGGCGGCTGTTGCGGCCCGGTGAATCAATCGAGCACGATGGCGCGCAGTTCATCGTCGAACTCGTAGATCGTCGCCGCATCCGTCGGATACGCTTTACACCTGCCTCGACCTCTACCGCCCCCCCGTCCGCCGGAGGACCCAACGGGCAAGGCACCTCGCTTGCCGCGCTGCTTCCATTCATCTGCGCGACGCTATCAAGCCTGCTTCTATCTGTGCGTTAAAAACCGAGCCGGGCCTCATCGGCGCAAATTTCTCGGCCCCGTTAGCAACCCAACCGATCAGGGCGCACCGCGTCAGCGCGTGAGGTTACAGGCACACCACATATTTCCAAGAAATTGGAATTCATCCGAACTGCTGTCTTGTTGGGATTGCGGGATTGTGAGATTGCGTACGAGGGTAGAAGTTGTGCGAGGTGGGGGCAGGGGCGCGGCGGCCAGAGGGTTCTATTCGGTCTGCTTCTCTGAGTCGCCTGCTTCTTCTGCGCTCGGAGAAGCAGCCTCTGCACCACTGGTGGCGCCCGCTGCATCCTTCGATTTGGAATCATCCGTCGGAGCTTGATAGGCGAATACGGCTTCCTCGTCAGTTTGCGGAAGAACACGCGCGGCGAGCGCTTCGAGGAGGCGACGAATGCGGCTCGGCTCGGGCGACATGGGCGCTTGGACGGCGTCGAACTCGCCGAGTTCGGATTCGAGACGGATCAACTGGGCGGTCGCGTGGCGGCAAAAGGCGCAGGCGACGATATGAGAGATGAGCGGGGCTGATTCCGTGGCGGCCAGCCGACCTTCGATAAAAGCGCCGAGCGAGTCGTCGTCCAGATGTTCGCCAGCAATTATGGATGGGGCAACCAGCGCATCGCGCTGAAGGCTGTAATGAATCATACGGCGAATTGCCTCGTTCTCGCTGTTTTTTCTTTGTCGCGGCATTATCCTACTACTCGCTCCTGTGTAATGGACGGCTATTCGGTCTTGCCTTTGCTTAACGGTTCCGGAAAAACATTCGTTAAGTGGCGGCGCAAATTCTCCGGCGCCATATCTCCACCCGCAATTTGAATGCAGACCGCGATTTCCTCATCGCTAAATCCGCTCTTGTCCCTCAAATCGTCACGAAACCGCTCGTGCACACGGGCGTAAACTTTTTCCAGCCAGCGCATTACCGTTGATTCGTGGACGCGGCTCTGAGGGATGGCGTTACGCCGTTTCGATTGGCGCTGGAACCAGCGACGCAGTGGTGAGCGAGGTTCTTCGACGAGTCGCGCGATTTCGCGTAGCTTTAAACCTTCAACGTGGTAGTAGAGAAGCAAAAGCTTCTCGTGATCATCAAGCGCGGCAAAAGCGGCGTCGAGGGCGGCCAGTGTCGGCGCGCCGTAGCGCTCGCGCGTGACGCTCTCGACCATCGCCCTTTCGCCCGCGTGCGCCTGCGCGCGCCAGCCCGGACGATCATCCGTTTCGCCTCCGCCCTCTGACCAGTCATCGATCGAGATTTCATCGCGGCGGGCGCGATGCAAATCAACGATCGTGTGCCACACGACCGCGCGCAACCAACCGCGCAAGGTGCCCCGCCCCGTATAGGTCGCGAATTTCGATTGACGTATCCCTTCAACGACGCGCGTGCCGTAAAGTTCCGTGTAAACAAAATCCACCACCTCTTCGGCATCCGCGCCGGCGCTCGCCAGATGCTGCGCGATGCGCTCGACGAAGCGGCGGTAGTTGGCATCGAAATCCCACCAGGCAAATTCGTTGCCACGCGCGCAGGCCAGCGCCAGATACAGATCTGAAGCCTGCAATTCGCTGAGGAGCTGGCGCACATCCTCTGTGGAGGCCCCGGCGCTACTGCCCTCGACCGACCGCGCCAGATACTTGTTGATGGCCATCGTGACCGATTCGATAAACTCTTCGCGCGCGACACCATAATTGGGCGCAGACTCCGCGCACTGCGCGTATAGCGCATCAATGTCGGCGGCGCATTCGTTGATGGCGCGCTCAAGTGTTTTGTAAGCAGCGGTGGTCACTTGGAGTGGGCGCGATTATAAAGTAAACCGCCGGTTTTCGCACGCCGCACTAATTCAAAATGACAAAGAGCGTCCGACCCATGGCCGCCATGGTACAGGCCACCCGGCCCATAAAAGTTGGGCGTTCACGTTTATCTCTCGGAAAAACTGCGGCCCCGTGCGCTTCATGTCGCGCCCCATGAATATAGAATTTAGACTGTTCTTTAAATTCAAGCGGGGGAAGGAACAGCCGGGTAAGGTAACCCATCTGGCCATTTGTTGACGATCTGCGGAGCCGGATTTTGCGCTAATCCGTGATTTTTCGGCCGCCGGACGCTTGAGAAACGGCGATGAATGCCGCCTCGTACTCGCAACTTCACTTTCTTTAATACTTTACGAATTGCCGGGGGCCTTACTTTTCAATCTTTTTGAGGAGGCGACCGGCGTGATTACGGGCGATTAAAGGAATACGTTCGTCGGTATTGAGGTCGCGCAGCAGCGGGACGAGTTGGTGCGGGTCGGAGAGGCCTCCCCGGGAGAGTAGCGTGTCAAGGCGGGCTAAAAGTTTCGGTGCTTCGAGCGGCTGATTCTCGCGCGAAACGGTGATCTCGAAGACGAACATCGTCTGATCGGCGACGCGACGGTATTCGCTCGCGAGCGTCCCGGCATCGCGGTCAGCAGTCCAGTTAAATTCCGCGACGCGCGTCCGATCGCCGCGACTCATCCGCAGGCGCGTCGTACCGAGATGCGGAAACTGCTTCTCCGCCTGGTAATTCGTCTCTGATTCCATGAAGCGCAGCGCCTCCCACCGAGCGGTGATGCGCTCAAGCGCCGCGGCGGATAGATTGAGCGGCTCGACGAGCGGTTCGATATCCTGTTTCCGTTCGAAAGTGACGCGGCCGCGACCCGCCGCGTCGTGCTCGATCAGGATATGCCGAACGAAAAACTCCGGTTGCGAGAATTCATAAGAATAACGAACGCCCTCTTCTTTGCCCGCTGCCGGTGTCGTCGAGGCGGCCGGCGCCGGAGCAGCGCGAGATTTCCCCTCTTCCTGGCTCTCCTCCTGCGGCGGACGCGGCGTCTTCTTCGTTTGTGCCACAGCACAAACAACCGCGCTCAATGAAATGAGCACGGCTCCAATGATCAGGTATAAAGTTTGTCTATTGATTCTCACTCGAATCGGACGGAGACCAGCTTCGAGACGCCCACTTCTTCCATCGTCACGCCGTAGAGAGCGCGTGCCACTTCCATCGTCTTCTTGTTATGCGTGATGACGATGAACTGCGTACTGGCGGACATATCGGTAATCTTATTGGTAAAGCGCCCGATGTTTGCTTCATCGAGCGGCGCATCAACTTCATCGAGCAGGCAGAAGGGCGACGGGCGATAGCGAAAGATCGCCAGCACGAGCGACAGCGCGGCCATCGCCTTTTCCCCTCCGGAGAGTAGCAGTACATTCTGGAGACGCTTACCCGGCGGCTGCGCGACGATATCAATGCCCGACTCTAACACATCGTCCGCGTCAATCAAACTCATCTCGCCGCGACCGCCGCCGAACAGATCGAGAAAAAGCTCGCTGAAGTTGCGATTGATCTCTTCGAAGGCATGGCGAAAACGATCGCGCGAGCGCCGCTTGATCTCGCGCAGGGCTTCCTCTGTTGAGAGGATGCCGTCGGTGATATCCTGCCGCTGCGAGGTGAGAAAGACGAAGCGTTCCTCGGCTTCGGCCAACTCTTCGAGCGCCATCATATTGACCGCGCCGAAACTCTCGACGCGCGCCCGCAGCTCTTCGACGCGCGCCCGGGCTGCCTCCAGATCGAAATCCTCTTCCGGTTCATAGGCGCTTAAAAGATCTTCGAGCGGTTGCGACAGTTCGGTCAGACACGCCTCGCGTAGATATGTCTGCCGCGCGAGAGCTTCGGCCTTCTGGACCTCCAAACCGGCGCGGACATCGCGCGCGACGGCGGCACGCCGGTTCAGTTCGGTCAATTCGAGTGAGAGCGTATCAGCACGCTCGCGCGCTTCGGTGAGACGTAGTGTGGCTGTTTCTACGTCTCTCTCCCGCGCCGCGCGTTCATCCTCAACTTCGGCCGCGTTCTGGGCCATGTCATCCATCGAGCGGCGCAATTCTTCGATGCGCGCTTCCATCTCCGCCACCTCAAGCGTGTGGCTCGCGAGCCTCGCGCGTAGATCTGCGGATTCCGCTTCCATCCGCCGGAGGTCGGCCGCCGTTGCGCGACGACGCTCGGCCGCCGCCGCCGCAATCGCCCGCTGCTCGCTTAAATGCTCGCTCTCGGCTTCTGCGGCGCGGCGCGCGACGGCGAGAAACTCTGTGGCTTCGACCACTTCCGCCGCCGCCCCGTGGCGCGCCGCCTCGGCGGCGGCCGCTTCAACCGATTGGGTCGCGCGCCGCTCTTCGAGCGTGCGCTGCTCTTCAGCGAGGCGGGACGCATCATCTGCCACGACACGCAGGTGACGTGCGGCGCGTTCGATCTCCTGAGTCAACTGCGTCGCGCGCAGTTCGCGCGCGACATGCTCGCGTTCTTCACGACCGATCACCTCGTTGAGCAACATCAGCGCGTCTTCGAGCTCGCCGAGGCGCGCGCGCGCGGCCGTACCGGTCTGTTCGGCGAAGAGCGTCTCGGCCTGAAGGTCCGCGGTGCGTGCCTCCAGTTCGCGCATCTCTCGTTTGAAGGCGAGCAGCCCCGCTCCCTCTTCCGTGGCATAAGGGCCGCCGACGCCGAGCAACTGCCCCCCGGCGATCCATTCTCCCGCGGGCGTCACATACATTTCACCGCTCGCGAGCGACGATGTCGTCGCTCGCTCCAGATTATCGACGATGCGTGCGTTCATCTCACGCGCGAGCGTGCGCCCGAGAACGTTGGCGATCTCGCGCGGCGCACCGAGCAGATCACCGAGACGAATATCCGTCTCCGCCTCGCTGTCTTCCGCCAGGGCGGTACTCGAATGACCATGCAGCGAACCGTTATCATCGGTGCTCGCGCCGTGCAATCCGGCAACGAGGAAGGTGGCGCGCCCGGCGCTATTCGCCTGAAGCCACGCGGCGGCGCGCACGGCGTCATCCGGTGTCGGCACGATCACTGATTGCAAAAAGGATCCGAAGACGCTCTCGACGGCGCGTTCCCACTGCGGCTCGACGCGGAGGACATCGGCGAGCGTGCCGATAGAATGAAAATCTTTCGGGGCTTCATCCGCGGTGAAAATCCGCTGCACGGCCTGGGAGTAAAGCGCGCGCTGCGCATCCAGTTCGGTCAGCGTATCGAGACGGTGACGCACGCGCGCCGACTCATCATAGATACGCGTATACTCGGCCGCCGTCACCGATACCATCGCGCGCGCGTCGGCAACCCCATGTGACGCGACCTCACGCTCCGCATGAAGGCTATCGAATCGCGCCCGGGCTTCGCCGATCTCCGCGTAAAGATCTTCCGCCTCAGCCTGCGCCGTGATGTGTGCGCTCGCGGCGCGCTCGCCTTCGCGCGCCAGGCCTTCGGCCTGCACGCCGAGACGCTCGAGCGCCGCTTCGAGTTGACGACCGATCTCCATCAGCCTTTCGGCGACGGCTGTATGGTGAAGCAACTCGGTGCGCGCCCCATCAATAATGGTTTCCGCCCCCGCCACTTCGGCGACACGCTGCAGGTAGGCGCTTTCGGCCGCCTGCAGCAGCACCGTCGTCTCTTCGCTCGCTTCACGCAGTTGTGTGTCGACCGCGCGTAAGCTCTCGCATTCGGCTTCGACGCCCGCCAGGCGTGCGCGGACCGCGTCCATCTCCTGCGCCACATCCGCAATACGTTTCTCAAACGAACTCCGCTGCTCTTCCTGATAAGTGCGCTCACGTTCGCGTCGGTCGCGTTGCAGGGTCGCGTCAGCGACCGCGGCGCGCGCCGCGGCCAAAATCTCTTCGCAGGTGCGCGCCGCGGCCGTGGCGCGCCGCGCTTCTTCCTCGTGGGCGTGAAGTTCTTCGGCAAGCACGCGCTCTTCTTCGCTCGTCGCGGCGAGCCGCCCCTTCAGCTCTTCGAGCAAAGCGGTCAGGGCGCGCTCGTCCGAGGCATAAACGCGACGTAAAAGTTCGCGGAGTTCTTCGCGCAGTTGCCGATAGCGGCGCGCTTTGGCGGCCTGCCGGCGCAAACTTCCCGTCTGTCTTTCAATTTCCGAGATGATATCGGAGATGCGGTGGAGATTGGAGCGCGCGCCTTCCAGACGCGCTTCGGCGGCGCGCTGACGCACGCGAAACTTCGTGATGCCGGCCGCCTCCTCGACAAGCGTGCGGCGATCCATCGGCTTCGCCGAGAGGATCTGCCCGATACGCCCCTGCTCGATGATGGCGTAATGAGCGCCGGCGAGACCTGTTCCCGAAAACAAGTCCTGAATATCACGCAGGCGGCACGTGCGCCCGTTGAGGAGGTATTCGCTTTCGCCGGAGCGGTACAGGCGGCGCGTTACAGAGACGGATTCGCCCGGCGCGAATTCCAGCGCCAGTCGCCGCGGCCGCCAGTGACGCCGGCCGCGAACTTTTGTGAGGGATGTCTCCGAATTCTCTCCGCCCACCGCGTCCGTACCGGAAGGCAGGAGGGCGGCGTCCGAAGCGGTCGCGGCTGGCGCTTCGATCGCTGGCGCGGTGGCGCTTCGATCAGCCGCCGCATCACCATCGCCGGCTTCGGTCGTGGTGATAGAGGCTTCGACTGTGACGACCGGGGCGGGCACGTCCGCCGTGACTTCTGTTGAAGTAGTCGTCGCTTCGTCCTCGGCGACGGCGGGCGCGAGCCTCTCTTCGACCGCTTCGGTCTGCTCGTCGATCTCTTCGAGCGCTGAATCTATGTCATCAACGTCGGGGTCTTCCCCCGCCGTCTCATCACATACCAGATGCAGGACGACTTCGGCCATCCCGCTCGCGGAGCGATTGCGCGAGCCCTGAAAGATAACGTCTTTCATCTCCGCGCCGCGCAGGTGCTTGACCCGCTGCTCGCCGAGAACCCAGGCGATAGCGTCGGCGACGTTGCTTTTGCCGCAGCCGTTGGGCCCGACGACGGCCGTAATGCCATCGCCCGTAAAGACAAGTTCCGTATAATCCGCGAAAGATTTAAAACCGGTGATCTCTAAGCGTTGAAGTCTGAACATGCGTTGCGTATATCCCATTCGAATGGCTCGGGAGATGGTCGTCAGCGGAACACAGCCCCTAGAGCACACTGCGGGAGAGGCACACTATATGTTGGAGTGGGGCAGGGTGTCAAACCAAAACATGAGGTGACTCACGTTTATTGCTGTCACAAACAGATTTATGTCAGGCCGGCGGGCGGCCGCGCGACGCCCCGCACGGAGCGTTTCCGGTCTTCCGCACGCCGCTCGCGCCCGGGCGGCGTTGTCAGAGTTTGGCTGGCAGGCAACTTTCAGCGCTCTGACGGCGGCGGTGATGAGTTGTCTCTGATGGCACCACTTATCCACGGCCTCCGCTGCCGACGCGAAAGACCGATTCTTCTTTAATTTCTCTACGGTTTGCCGAAGCGTTCTCGATACTCCGCGGAGCGCAGGAACGCCTTGACCATCTCCGCGCGCTTTACCCTCCTGAGCGCCACCTGTTCGTCGCGCGCGTTTTCGCCCGCCTGGCTGAACTCGTTCATCTTCGCCAGCCAGAAGTTATAACCTGACAAGTCGCCGTCCGGCGCATCGTCCGGGTCTCTTCTGAGATAACCGAAATACTGCATCAGGACGAAGGCCGGATTGTACTGACGGTTGTAGACCGCATCGCTTTCGGCCACGCGGCGCAGCGCCCGCGC
>JANOGZ010001293.1:0-1453 GCA_031406255.1 Pyrinomonadaceae bacterium
CCGAATTTCACCTTCCAAGGGGACCATCAGGTCTTATCAAACGGGTAGGTCAGTTAAGGAGGTCCTCACTACTAGGCAATTGAAGCATGTTTGTCAACGGCTATTAAAGGAACGTCATTGTGCATTCCTTTTTTACTTTGACAAACAACTGCGGGGACTCACAGTTAGTACTCTGTAATCTAAATTGATTGATAAAGGTGCTTTCCTGTCGTATCTTTCGAGCATGGCAAGAACAGCACAACCTATCAAACTACGCAAATACGAACTGCGCTCTTTGACAACCATCACAAGCCGCGGCTCGACCTCTGCCAGAACGCAGACACGCGCCCGCATTCTCGATCTCCTGCATCGCGGCCAGCACCCGGAAGCGATTGCCGCCGTGTTGCAGATCTCGCCGCAGACCGTCTTCAACGTCAAGCGTCGTTACACGACCCGAGGACTCGAAGCGGCATTGTTCGACAAGGCGCGCTGCGGGCGACCCGTCGAGATCGACGGCGCGCAATGTGCCAAGATTACCGCCCTTGCCTGTTCGACTCCGCCAGCGGGTCACGCCCGCTGGACTTTGCGCCTGTTGGCTGACAAAGCCGTCGAATTGCACTATTGCGAGCATGTGTCACACAACGCCGTCAAAGAGATACTCAAAAAAACGAGTTACAGCCGCATCTGAAAAAGACCTGGTGTATCGGCACGATCAATGCCGCCTTTATCGCGCAGATGGAGCGCCTGTTGTGGCTTTACTGGTTGCCCGTAGACCCACGTTTTCCGGTAATTTGCTTTGATGAACGTCCATGTTTCTTAATCGGCGATACGGTCTGCGCCCTCGCTCTCAAAGCCGGCAGCGTACGCAAAGAGCATTACGAATACGAGAAGTTAGGTTCCTGCGCGCTGTTGGCGGCCATCGAACCCAAGACGGGACAACGCCTGGCACAAGTCTATGACCGGCGATGCAAGCGTGAGTACGCGCTGTTTCTCAAAGAGCTGGCCGCACAGTATCCGAAGGCCGTGAAAATCCGTCTGGTGCAGGACAACTTGAACACGCATAACTTGAGTTCTTTGTACGAAACATTTCCGGCGGAAGAAGCCTTCGCGCTCGGACAACGCTTCGAGTTCTATTACACGCCGAAGAAAGCATCATGGCTCAACATGCAAGAGATCGAGTTCTCAGCCATTGCCCGACAATGTTTGCAGCGGCGGATTGCCACGAAAGCAGAACTGGCACGAGAAGTCGCCGCGATTGTCAAAGAGCGGGAAGAGAAAGCCATTAAGATCAAGTGGCAGTTTTCAATCGAAACGGCGCGAACCAAACTGAACCGGCACTACGAGCAAGTTCAAGCGGAAAATGTCAGATACAAAGAAACTTAAATTACAGAGTATTCAGTATGTTTTTAATGGGAAGGGCGATAAAAAGATAATAGTCACCTGCACCGCTCTCGCTTCCGAAAAAGAAGTCCTT
>JANOGZ010001303.1:0-7515 GCA_031406255.1 Pyrinomonadaceae bacterium
CCGACGAATCGCCCGCGTCGCGTCGGCGACGAGACCGCCTCACCATCCCCACAGGACCCTCGCCAGCAACCTTCTCCCGCGCCTCGAGCGACGCCCAAGCCGCGTGAGGATGAGGCGATTGATGACGATGATGTCCTGAGAGTTGAAGCCGATCTCACCAACATACTGTTCACGGCCGTTGACAAGAACAAACGGTTCATCACGACGCTCCGGCAGGAAGATATCCGCGTCGTGGAAGACGGCGAGACGCAAGAGATTTTTACCTTTCAGAGGGAAACGGATCGCCCGCTCTCGCTCGCGATTCTGATCGATACGAGCGCCTCACAGGAGAGGACTCTGCCGGAGGAAAAAGCCGCGGCCAGCGCCTTCGTCGATGCGGTGATTCGTCCTGAAAAGGATGAGGTGGCGGTCCTCTCATTCACGGGCGAAGCAACGCTCGAACAGGGTCTGACCGGCAGCGTGGCGCGCGTCCGTCGCGCGATCGAGCGCGTCGAATTTGTTCCGCCCTCGGGTTATATGGGCGGGGGCGTGGTCGTGCCGGGCACGCCCCCGATCTCCGGCACCAACCAGACGCTCGCCGGCTCGACGGCGATCTGGGATGCGCTGTGGGTCACATCCGGCGAAGTCCTCTCAGAGACCTCAGACAAAACGCGCCGCGCCATCATCCTGATCTCAGACGGCGTGGATACCAGCAGCCAGCTTAAAATGAATGAGGCCATCGATCGCACGATCAGGACCGACGCAGTGATCTACTCGATCGGCATCGGCGACAGTTATGGCTTCGATGGTGTCGAAGAAGGCTCCCTGCGTAAGGTATCGGAGCGGACGGGCGGACGCGCCTACTTTCCGAAAAATGAAGCTGATCTGCGCGCGGCCTTCGCGCAGATTCAACTGGAACTGCGCTCGCAGTATCTGGTCGCTTATTCGCCGACCAATAAACGGCGCGACGGCTCTTTTCGCCAGGTGCGCGTCGAGGTGGTTAATCCCGAGCTGCGCAAACAGAATCTGCGTCTGACCTACCGGCAGGGATACTTTGCCAAAACCGGGTCGTCGGCTTCATCTTCGACCGCCGCACCCCGCACCGGGCGTCAGCCCTGAAGCGACATGGACAGCACCCACGGTGAAACGTAACCCCCGCCCTGATTGATATTCCGTATGACAAGCCCGTTTTCCCTCTGCTATACTTCGGCATGCCGGCAGCTCGCAAACCCCGGAAACTGACGGGTTGGTGCGAGAGCGCACAAACTTGACACTTCTCCCTTCTAAGGCGCACGGCGATCCTGCCATTATAATATTTACGGCGCATCCTGTTAGCGACGGCACGAACAATTTTGATCCGCGGCTGATTCGCTCGTCCGTTCGTCTGCTGCGCCAGCAGCTTTTCAGCTTTATGAGCAGCGAGACAGTTCAACTACACCCGACCGTGCTCATCGCCAACGTCGAGCCGGAGGCGCGTGAAATTTTGACGCTCTTACTCGAAGGCGAAAGCTACAGCGTCGTCACGGCCGCTGACGAGAGCCGCGCCATCGAGCTCGCATGCCTGCTTGACCCGGATGTCGTGATCAGCGAAGCCGCGACGCCGGAGATGAACGGGATCGAGCTCTGCCGTCGCCTCAAACAAGACGCGCGGACGGCTTCCCTGCCGGTATTGCTCGTCAGTTCCCGGCGCGGTAAACCATCGATTGATCATCCGCTTGACTCCGGAGACTCCGGCGCCGACGACTTTCTCGAAATGCCTTTTCGGCGGCAGGAACTCGTGGTCAAGGTGGCGCGTCTGGTGGAACGCCACAACGTCGAGCGTCATTACCGTAATATCGTCGAGCAGGCTGCCGATATCATCTACACGCGCGATCTGGATGGCCGGATCACGAGCATCAACGAGGCCGGCGCGCGTTTTTTCGGGCGGCCTGTCGCAGCGTTGGTCGGCGCGCACCTAAGCGTGCTGCTCGGCGCGGAGGCGGCGGCCGAGGACATTGCGAGGACTCGCGAGGCGATATCGGATGTGCCCCTGCGTTCGGTGCATCGCTTGAAAGACGCATTCGGCGTCCCCCACTATCTTGAAGGCATGATCTCGTTGATGCGCGACGCCCACGGCCACCCGACTGGCGTGCGCGGGGTGGTGCGCGATATCACCGAACTCAAGCAAACCGAAGAAGCGCTGCGCGAGAGCGAAGAGAGGTTTCGCAGTCTATCCGAAGCGGCTTTTGAAGGAATAGTGATTCACCGTGATGGGGTGATACTTGAGGCTAATCAGACCTTCGCGACGCTCAGCGGATACGACCTTTCGGAAATCATCGGCGCGCACATCTTAGAGTTCACCGCTCCGGAATCGCGCGATATCGTCATCAAAAACACCCTCGCCGGATATGAACAGCGTTACGAGGCGGTCGCCGTCAGAAAAGACGGCTCGACTTTCCCCGCCGAGCTGGTCGGTAAAAACACTACTTACCAGGGGCAGGCGGCGCGCGTCACCGTCCTGCGAGACATCACCGAGCGCCGGGAAACCGAGCGCAGGTTGAGTGAGTCGGTGCAGCAACTGGAGACGCTGACCACGCTCGCGACAGCCGTCAAAGACGGCGCCGAGTTCAAACAGTTGTTTGAAGGGCTGGCCGATGCGATCGCCAAGTTCACCGATTACCGAACAAACCTCGTCACGCTGTTCACGGATGAGCCTCCCTATCACCCGCATCTTTTGTCTTACTCGTCGAATATTCCGGCGGAGTATGTCGAGGTGATCAGCGCGGGCTCTTTTCCGCGCGAGGAGGTGAGCAGATTTCTCGAAGAGGGCGTGCGGATAGAGGTCGGCGGGCTTGGCTTTGCGGCCTATTATCCCCCGAGCCACTATCACCTGCTCGATCGCATCTTTCCCGACCGCTACAAGGCGGAGGTCGAAGACATCGAGCCCGTCGATGGTGTGCGCTGGAATAAAGGCGACGAATTATTCGTGCCGCTCGTCACCCGCGAGGGGGAATACATCGGGTGTATCTCGCTCGATGATCCGCGCTCGGGGCGCGCGCCGGATCGTCAGAGCGTGCTGCCGGTCGTGGCGTTTGCGCGGCAAGCGATGCAGCTGCTATCGCAGCATCAGGCCGCCGAGTCGCTCGCGGAGCAGGCCGAACGTGCGGCGTTAATCAATCGTATCACGAGCGCCGTGCGCCGCTCGCTTGCTCCCGCCGAAGTATTTCGCACGGCGGTCGATGAGCTGGGCTCGCACCTGCATGTTGATCGCTGCGTTCTGTTTATGCTCGATCATGAAGCCGGAGTGGTGCACAGCGTCGCGGAGTACGCCGCCCCGGGAGTGGCACCCGCGGGACGCAAGTACAGCATCGCGCTGCTCGCCGATCTGATCAGGGATATACGCCAGCACGGCGTGTTGACTTTTGACGCTGTCGAAACGGACGAGCGAATCCGGCACATTTATGAAAGTGTGCTGCGCCCGCTGGGCGTGCGCTCGATCATGTACGCGGCGATCACGGTTGGCGAAGACGCGCCCGCCGCTTTCGCCATTTCGACGGTGCGCGAGGCGCGGCGCTGGCGCGAGTCGGACGTCGTGCTGACGCGCGCCGTCGCCGATCAAACGGGAATCGCGATCCGTCAGGCCGAGCTCTACCAACGCGCTGAAGCGACCTCGGCGCGCGAAGCCCTGATCAACCGGCTGAGCCAGGCCATCCGCGCTTCGCTTAACCTGCCCGAAGTGCTGCATACGGCGACGCACGAGCTCGGGCGCGCGCTTTCCGCCACGCAGGTTCATGTGCGCCCTTACGATGCGGCGCAGCCGACCGCGCCGGTCGAGTATGAATACGTCGCTTCGGGCTCTTCCAGCGTCGGCGATTTTGATGAGGGCTACGACACTCCCTTCGGCCGTCATCTGCTGCGCACGCTCGAGCCGGTGGTGATCAACGACGCGCTCGACTACGCGAGCAGCGCGCCAGACATCAATGCGCAGGTGCGGGAGCGCGCCGCGCGCACGGGGATCGCTTCGCAGGTATCCTGGCCGCTGGTGGTGCAGGGGCGTTTTCGTGGCGCGCTCTGTATCCACCAGACCGATCGTATCCGACACTGGACGAGAGACGAGTTAACGCTGATCGAAGCGGTGGCCGCGCAATTGGTGATCGGCATCGCGCAGGCAGAGTTGTTCGAGATGGTCGCGCGCGGTAAAAAGACCTGGGAGACGACCTTTGACGCGATGTCGGATGGCATCTTTATCTTTGATACCGCCAAACGGCTGCGCCGCGTTAATCGCGCTGGCGCCGCGCTCGAAGGCGCTTCACCAGGGTTGTTAATGGGCCGTCGGTGCTGCGAAATCCTGTGTGCGGGTGGAGGCCCCCAGTGCATCATCGAAAGGATCATCGCCGAAGGCCGTGGTTTCACGATCGAGCTGATGCCGGAGCGGCTGGGGCGTCCGCTGCTGATCACCGCGGAACCGATCAGGGAAGACGACCGCCAGGTCGGCATCGTGTGTACGGTACGCGACCTTTCAGAACTGCGCAAAGCCGAAGCGATGGTGCGTGAGCATCAGTCGCTGCTGGTGAATATTTTAGAAAGCGCACGCGAATCCATCTTTGCGATAGATACGGAAGGCCGCTTTCAGTGGTGTAACAGCGCGACGTTCGCGCAGATCGGTTATCGGCCGGAAGAGTTGATCGGCAGCCACTACCTCGAAGTAGTGCCCGAAGCTGATCGCGAAAAGGTGCGCGAGGCTTTTGAACGAGCCCTTCGCGGCCAACCGCAAACGTACGAGCTACGCTACCACACGCGCGACGGGAGCCTGCGCCACTCGATTGTCGATAAGGCGCCGCTGATTATTGATGGGCGGACGACGGGTGTGCTCGGTATTGCGCGCGATATCACCCAACAGAAGCAGGATCTCGAGCGCGCGGCACAGGCCGACAAACTACAGGCGCTCGGGCAGCTCGCGTCGTGTGTGGCGCATGATTTCAACAATTCGCTGGCGGCCATTCTCGGTCGCGCGCAACTCCTGCAACGCCGCATTCAAGACCCCGCACTGCGGCAAAGCCTTGAGGTCATCCAGACCGCCGCCGAGGACGCCGCCGCCACCGTGCGCCGCATCCGCGCCTTCGCGCGGCAATCGCAGGACGAAGAACTCGAATTGCTCAACGTGAGTGATCTGCTGCGCGACGCGGTCGAAATCACGCGCACGCGCTGGGAAAACGAAGCGCGCATGCGCGGCCTGAGCTACAATATCCGACTCGATATCGGCCGCAAAAGGTATGCGCGGGGCAGCGCCTCAGAGTTGCGCGAGGTTTTTGTCAACCTGATCGTCAATGCCGTGGATGCGATGCCGCACGGCGGCGAGCTCTCGATTCGCTGTGCGCGCTCCGGCGATCGCCTGCAACTGAGCTTCGCCGACACCGGCACGGGAATGTCCGATGAAGTGCGCGCGAGAATCTTCGAACCTTTTTACACAACGAAAGGCGCGCAGGGCACCGGCCTCGGCCTTTTTGTCAGCTATGGTATCATCGAACGCCATAAAGGCCAGTTAGCGGTCGAATCGAAGATCGGCCACGGAACGACCTTTACGATAAATCTGTCAGCCGTCAAACCGGCGCACGCGGCGACAAGCGCCGCCAGGAATCGAAAGGGGCAGCGATCCGGGTCGCCGCGCACACTCTCCGTGCTGGTGGTTGATGATGAGCCTTACGTGCGCGAAACCCTGGCCGAGATGCTCGTGGCGCTGCGTCATCAGGTCACAGCGGTTGATGGCAGTCGTTCCGCCTTCGAAGCGCTCGCCGCCGGACATTTCGATCTCGTCTTTACAGACCTTTCGATGCCGGAGGTTGACGGGTGGGAAGTAGCGCGCGAGATACGTCGTCGCTGGCCGCACGTCCGGATAGTGGTGATGACCGGCTACGGACGGGAAGCGGCGCCGCCCGTGGCGGGTGAGCGACTGGTGGTAGATAGCATCATCGGCAAGCCTTTTGATTTTTCGGTGATCGAAGAAACGATCGCGAAAGTTAGCGGCGACCGAGCGTAAGGCGCCGTAGCTTTTTCAGTCCTGTAACCAGCACTCGGCTTTAAGTTCACGCTCTCTGGGCCGGCCACCTTCGATCTCTACTTTCTCAATTCAAGAACGCGGCGGGTGATGGATGTATCTGCCTCTGCGGGAGAACAGCCTCCCGTCAGACCGCCAGGGTTTTGACAACTGCAATCGCATTCTCGATGGGAAGGGCGACGTCAATCGGAAGCGATTTGCCGGCGTGAATAAAGACTTGACAGAAGGTTGAAAGGTGCGTAGTAATGCCGAACCCCGCGTCGACCTTTCTGTGGAAACGCGTTTTTCTGGGGAACACCAGCACCAAGCAATAGAGTGTCCCCCTCTATTCATCTTCAAGACACCAGGAGAACGACCCATGAACCACGATAGTTTTATTGTCCGGCCAGGCAAGAAAATTCGGCTTAAAGATTACGACCCGGGCTACACAGGGAAGTTTAAGAGTCGGGAAGAAGCGATGCTCAAATTAGAGAAGGACCACGAACGGCTGGCGAAGTATCAGGATATTCTCTACGCGCAAAACACCCATGCGCTGCTGATCATTTTACAGGCGATGGATGCGGCGGGCAAAGACGGCACGATCAGACACGTGATGTCGGGCGTCAACCCCCAAGGGTGCCAGGTCTTCTCATTCAAGGGGCCATCGGCCGAAGAACTCGATCACGATTATCTGTGGCGCAGTTTCAAAGCGCTGCCCGAGCGCGGGCGAATCGGCATTTTCAATCGTTCGTATTATGAAGAAGTATTAATCGTCCGCGTTCATCCGGAGATTCTCAACTTTCAACAACTCCCACCGGAATCGAAAAAGAAAGATGTCTGGAAAAGGCGTTACGAAGAAATCAACAACTTCGAGCACTACCTGGTGCGCAACGGCATCCATGTCCTGAAAATCTTTCTCAATGTCTCGAAAGACGAACAGAAGCGCCGTTTCCTGGCGCGCATCGAGAGACCCGAGAAGAACTGGAAGTTTTCTTTAAACGACGCGAAGGAGCGCGGCTTCTGGGACGACTACATGAAAACCTTCGAAGAAGTGTTCAGCAATACCAGCACGGAATGGGCGCCCTGGTATATTCTTCCCGCCGATAATAAATGGTTCACGCGCGCGGCGGTCGCCGACATCATCATCCAAAAGCTTAAGTCCCTGAAATTGAGCTACCCGGCGGTGAGCGAGGACCACATGCAGAATCTGCTGAAAGCCAAGGAACTGCTGGAGAGCGAAAAGTGAGTTTCGCTTACAGAGTCGGTGTCAGCGCGGCGAGGGAATTCAACATTCCGATCACCGACCGCAGAGCATTCTGGGCCGAGTAGATGATCGTGTCTTCTTGAAATCCGCTGTAACCATGTCGCGTGAGCACGGAGACGAGCGCATCGGTGTGAGAGGTGTCGCTTGCGCCGTGCTCGCGCAGTGTGAAGAGCGCATCGCCGGGAAGATCACATTGCGTGGCGAGGCGCGCGATGAAGTCGGGATTGGGCGGGGCCGATTCCAGCGCGTAAATGTAGCC
>JANOGZ010001330.1:0-2396 GCA_031406255.1 Pyrinomonadaceae bacterium
TCGGCTACAGCAATGAGGACATGCTTTTCCATTGGATGGTGCAAGCGTGGGCTCGCGGCGGGCAGGGAGCCGTGATTGACTTCGGGCTGACTGTCGGAAAGGACAAATGGCTGCAGTTTCTGGACAAGGAGTATCCGCTCATCGGCTCATCTGTGATGTTGCCGATCCGGGATTTCCCTGTCGGTCTGGACTCCGGAAAGTTCACGACTGAGGTTTACAACCTCGTCGATCAGATGGGCGGCCGGACCGTCGCGATAAATCGTGCGCCCTTCTTCGACCGCCGCGACGATTGTCGCAAAGTTGTCGTCGCGCAAGATCATCTCCGCCGCTTCTTTCGATACGTCAGAGCCTGTAATGCCCATCGCCACGCCGATGTTCGCGCGCTTCAGGGCGGGCGCGTCGTTCACGCCATCGCCCGTCATCGCCACAATGTGACCGCGCGCTTGCAAGCTTTCGACGATGCGGAACTTGTGTTCCGGCGAGACGCGAGCATAGACGGAAACCTCTTCGACCACGCCGCGCAGTTCTTCGTCCGACATCTTTTCCAGTTCGACGCCAGTGAGCACGAGCCCGCCACTCATGATGCCCAAGTCCTGCGCGATGAAGCGCGCGGTCAAAGGGTGATCGCCCGTAATCATCACGGGACGAATGCCTGCGGCTTTGCACTTGGTGACCGCCTCTCTGACTTCGGGGCGCGGCGGATCGATCATGCCGACGAGTCCGACGAAAGTCAGATCGCGCTCTAAGCTCTCTGTTCGACCGCCTTCGGTCGGTTGATCGAGCAGACGAAAAGCGAAGCCGAGCACGCGCATCCCGTTTCCGGCGAGCGAGTCGTTCGCGCGCCCGATGCGCTCACGAATCTCCGGCGCGAGCGCAACGCGCCTGCCGTTCTCCCAAGCGTGCGTGGAGATGTCCAAAAGCCCGTCAACCGAACCCTTGACGAACGAGATGAACGGCGCACGCCCCGCGCCCTGCGACAAGTAGCCATTCATCGCCGCGCGCAAGTCGCCGGGCACCATCGCGCCCTCTTTCGGAAATTGGTGAATCGTCATCATCCGTTTGCGCTCTGAATCGAACGGCAATTCCGCAACGCGCGGCAAGGCGATTTCCAAATCACCCTTCCGCATCCCGAACTTCGCCGCCGCGATGACGAGCGCGCCTTCGGTCGGGTCGCCGATTGTCTGAAAGTTTCCCGGTTCGGCGTTCGTTTGCAGCATGGCGTCGTTGCAGAGCGCGCCGCCCGCCAGCAGTAGGTTAAGCGCGGGGTCAAGCGTCAAAGAAGTTTCTGCTTTTACATCCCCCGCTTCGCCATCGAGCGCGGGCATGTCGCGGCGCATCGTCTCGGTCAAGTCAATGCGATGACCCGCCACGTCCAAGACGGTCACGGTCATCCGGTTCTCGGTCAGTGTGCCCGTCTTATCCGAGCAGATGACCGTCACCGAGCCGAGCGTTTCGACCGCTGGAAGTTTTCTAATCAGCGCGTTGCGCGAGAGCATTCGTTGCGCGCCGAGCGCGAGCGTGATCGTGACGACCGCCGGAAGACCTTCGGGCACGGCGGCGACCGCGACGCTCACCGCCGTCATCAGCATCAAGTAAAGCGGCTCGCCCTTGATGACGCCCAAGCCGAAGACGAGCGCGGCAACCGCGAGCGCGACGATGCCGAGCGTTTTGCCGAGTTTGTCGAGACGTTTTTGGAGCGGCGTGTATTCGCGCTCGACACGTCCGAGCATTCCGGCGATCTTGCCGAGTTCCGTCCGCATCCCCGTCCCAACCACCACACCCGCGCCGCGACCGTAGGTGACGACCGTACCCATGTACGCCATGTTGCGCCGGTCGCCGATGGTCAGGTCGTCGCGGTCGAACGCCACTGTCTCTTTCTCGACCGCCTCGGACTCGCCAGTCAATGCTGCTTCCTGCACGCGCAGATTCACCGACTCGACGAGTCGTAGATCAGCCGGGATCATGTTTCCGGCTTCCAACAACACCACGTCGCCAGGCACTAGTTCGCGCGCCGAAACCTCAATTACCTTGTCGCCGCGCCGCACGCGCACGTGCGGCACGGCGAGCTTCTTCAATGCCGCCATCGCTTTTTCTGCGCGATACTCTTGAAAAAATCCGAGCAGCGCGAACAGAACGACAATCGCCATGATGACAATCGGGTTCTTGAAATCCTGAAAGCCGCTTGCCACGAGCGACACGGCGGCAGCGGCGATGAGGATCAAGACCATCACCGTCGTGAACTGCTCCCACAGGATGCGCCACGGCGAATTGGAATTACTCTCGACGAGTTCGTTCGCGCCGTACTCCGCGAGCCGCCGCGCCGCTTCCTGTTCGTCGAGCCCTCGCTCCGCTTCGACGTTCAGCTTTCGCACCACATCGGCGGTGTCGAGTCTGTG
>JANOGZ010001334.1:0-2793 GCA_031406255.1 Pyrinomonadaceae bacterium
GCCACTCGAGCCGGAGATTGCGGGGGTGGCCTTCTCCTGCAAGAGTCGGCGTATCAAGAGAGGGGCGACCGCCTCAAGCAGCTGAATCTCATCTTTCAGCACAGGACGGGGGATGATATCGAAATGGCATAATGTCCCGAAGGTGGTAGCGTCTGTCGCGCGCAGCAGCACTCCGCAATAAGATAGAACTGTCTCTCTGGCCGGATGTTCCCGCAGCCTCTCTTCTCGGCTTGCGTCAGGGGTAAAGAAAGGCGACTCTGTCTCCCCGACAATAGAGCAGTACGTCTCACCGAGCGGACTATCCCCGCCGATTTTCAGGTCAGGATTTTCTCGATCATAGAGCACCAGGCTACACAGCAAAGGAGGGTCGAAGCGGTAAATGCCGGTGAAGCGGTGAGATGTGCGCTGGTTTAGAAAGCGCAGGGCGGCGTGTATGCCACTCTCACGCAGGTAAGACTCAAACTCATCAAGAATATCTCTGATTGGCTTCTGCACCATCTTGAATTCCTCAACACTAAAGTAGCTCTCACGCCCATCAACGTCAACATGCGCCTGACACCGTAATTAACCGAAGCATGTGCAAATAAAAGTTCTTTGAAATCAGCGTCCTAGATCCCCATTTCATGGAGCGTTGGTTTAATTGCTGCTTAGCTGGCACAGCGGTCTTGTGTAGCTGTCTTCACACCGCAGCAGTCACAACTCTTATTCATAAAGGCAGCAGCCCTCTTTTCAGCGACCTTGAAGCCCGTGCTGTTGATCACCTCGCGAAGCTTGGTTTCAGTCACTTTTTGATCATCATACTGGACGACGGCTGTGCCTTTTTTAAGGCTCACTGTCACCCTCTTTACGCCTTCGGTAGCCTTCAACGCTTTAGTGATAGACGCCACGCACATCTTGCAATGCATCCCCTGAACGCGGATGGTAGTAGTCCTACTGGCGGCTGATGCGCTTACCGTACCGAAAGCCAGAACCATGATGAGCCCTATCAGGGCGGTAACTTTGTTTCTCTGCATTTTCTCAATCTCCTATTTTGACTTATTGATGAATGCCTCGTCAGAAAATGCTCAGTAGCATTATCTCCGGCAGAAGTTTACTGAAGCAGAGGTTTAACCTTCTGCTCGAACTCTTCGGGTAGAAGGATGCCTTCGATCAGTTCCCTGACATTTCCCTCCTGGTCAATGACAACCGTGACCGGCAACGTCTCCCCCGTATCGAAAAGTGCTTTGGTCTCTTTAGCGCCTAGCACGACAGGGTAGTTGACCCTGAGACTACGGACGAAGCGGCGCACCTCAGACCGATTCGTCGGCGGGTAGGTAACGCCCAGCACCTGTAACCCTTTACTTCGATACTCCCGTTGCCATTTGACAAGGTCTGGCATTTCCGCCCGGCACGGCGGGCACCACGTCGCCCAGAAGTTGAGGAGCACCACCTTGCCCCGGTAATCGCTCAGACGGACCGGGCACCCGCGCAGGTCTCTGAGCGTCAGGGGCGGCGCCGGCCTGTTTTGGCCAAGCGCGACCGGAGCCGCCATGGTGAGCAATAGTGTGTAAGCCAGCACTCTGACCATCTCATTACCTCAGAACAGGTATTTCACTCCCAGGAGGATGTTCCTGTCGTTGCGCAGTAGCAGCGGGCCAGTGTTGCGCACTACGGGGAGCTGCACGCTCCCCTCGATCACAAACCGGGGGTGGGCAGCGTACTGAAGTCCCGGCGCGAGGTAGTATTCGGTTGCCTTGCTGCCGGGCACGGCCGTGCCATCCACACGCCCGGTGCCTCGATAAACGAAGCTCGTCTCCAGAATGACGAACAGCTCTCCTCCCGGACTTTCATACTTGACGGGCAGCAGGACGTACTCCAGGTCGGTGTTGATCCTCAGCTCGTGCCCCGTGCGGAACCCATCGCGCTGCGAGCGCAGAACGCCTTCGATGTTGCCTCCGAAGATGAAGCGGCCCCCGGCCTGTGAGAACGTCACGTCGAAGTGCGGCGCGAGGCCGCCGCTGATCGGCGTGAGTTGCTGCCGGACGAAGGCGGGAGCATTGACCTCCCGTTCATCCGGCGCTTTCTTCTTACCAGTCGGCAACTCCAGCCCGAATCGCACCGCCGCCTGGCGGTCACCATAGGTCTTCACCGTGCGGTAGAAGCGGTACTTCCCCCAGAGGGTGATGTTGCCCAGCCCGACGCCTGTTCCGGCGGCCGAGCCATCCTCAAACGAAGTGCGCGAAATGGGCACTTCGGCCTCCAGTTGCAGCCGCGGCGTCGGTGTGTAGGAAAGACTGACCTGCAACACCTGGCGGCTCACTTCCAGGTTGCCGAGATGCTGCTCGATGAAGTAGAGGCGCGGAGTGATGGCCCCTCCTTTGTAAACGGTCAGCCCCGGCGAGGTCACACGTATCGGTGCCGGGGGCTGAGCCGCCGGCGGCTCCGCTTCTATTAGCGAGCCGGAAAACGGGCTCGCTTCCGCAGGGTCAAAGCTCGCTGCCATGAACCCTACGGCAGGCATTGCACCGGCATGCGCCCTGCCGGCGGCTGCGGTTCTTCTGCGCGTCCCCTCCACCTTCTTCAGGTCTCGCGGCGCGACGACTTCTCGCGCTGACGTTCCCCTGCTGACGGTCTTCCAATCGCCGGTGATCTCGACGCGCACGCCTGGGACGGCTCCGGCGAGCACCTTGTCCAGGTTTGCGCCCTCAAGAGCAAATCGCTGATTGACAGGTTCGGCGACGAGCACCCATCCCTCGCCGTCACGGGCCAGTGTCCCGAGGATGGTGATCTCCGCCGAGTCGAGCGTGTAGCCGG
>JANOGZ010001338.1:0-5604 GCA_031406255.1 Pyrinomonadaceae bacterium
CGCGCTCCTCTTCGCGCAGGGGGCGGGTCAGATCGGCCAGCACGAGGAGTTCGTGCGGACGACCGTGCAGGCGAAACGCGTTGCGGCGCACGCCCCACCGCTCGTTCGCGCTGCCCGGAAACCTTTTATCCAGCACCGGCGATGAATTACCGTTCGGAGCGGCGCCCGAATGCAGACACTCGGCCAGACCGATCTGCTCGGCGGTGCGTCCCGTGAGCCTTTCCGACACTTGCGCGAGCAGGCGTTCTCCAGCGCGATTGACGAGGCGCAAATGCCATGATTCATCGAAAGCGAAGACGGCGACATCAATCTCCGCCATGACCGTGCGTAGCAGCGCCGTCGCTTCCATCGCGCCGATGCGCTGCTGCCTTAAAACTTCGCTCAATGCATTTACTTCATGAAACACCTCGCCGAGGGCGTCGTCGTGTCGACCGCCGCGAGCGCGAATCGAATAGTCCCCTTCGCCGAGCGCGGCGAGTAGATTTGAGATCGTTTGCAGCGGGTGCATGACGCGGGCCTGTAGGGCGAGCGAAAAACCGAGCCAGCAACCCAGGAGCAGGACCGTCAGCGTCCAGCAGACCTTCGGGCTGTAATCGCCCGTCCAGAGCAGGACGAGCGCGACGACGATTGCCGGCAGCCCCGCCGCCAGAGCCATCACCAGCACGCGCCGCTCGTGGTTCAATGCGCCCCGTCGCTTTACGGGCGCGCCCGAGGCTCGTTTTGCGCGCACCGCCGCGCGCGGCGGAGAAGATTTCCCATCTGCGATACTTCCCGTTCCGCTCGTTTGCAGGGATCGTGCGGCATCAGAGTTCATATTTTCCGATCCGACGATACAACGCACTGCGGCTCAGGCCGAGAGCCTCCGCCGCCAGGTTGACGTTGCCGCCAAAGCGCGCGAGAGCCTTCTTGATCAACAATCGCTCGACTTCTTCGAGGCTCATCTCTTCGAGTCGCGCGCTTGTTTCCCGTCCGGCCTGCAGGCCGAGATCAGCGACACCAATTTGCTCGCCATGCGCCATCAGCACCGCCCGCTCGATGACGTGACCGAGTTCGCGGACGTTTCCCGGAAATGAATACGTGCGAAGCCCGTCGAGCGCGGCATCGTCGAACCCGTCGACCTGTTTGCGATAACGCTTCGCGTATTGTCGCAAGAAGTGTTCGGCAAGCAAAGGAATATCTTCCGTCCGCTCGCGCAAAGGCGGCAAGCGAATCTCGACTGTGTTGAGACGAAAGAATAAGTCCTGACGGAAATGTCCCTCTTTGACTTCCCTTTCCAGATCCGCGTTCGTCGCTGAAAGCATCCGCGCATCCACACGTTTTGTTTGCGATGAGCCGACGCGCTCAAACTCTCCAGTCTCCAGCACGCGCAACATTTTCGGCTGCAAAGCGGGCGGCACGTTGGCGATCTCGTCGAGAAAGAGCGTCGAGCTGTCGGCCAGCTCAAAACGCCCGACGCGATCTGTTTTCGCATCGGTGTACGCGCCCTTGACGTGCCCGAACAGCTCGCTCTCGAACGTGCCTTCGGCGAGCGCACCCGCGTTGACCGTGATCATCGGGCGTGCGGCGCGCGCCGAGAGAGCGTGAATCGTGCGCGCGATGACTTCCTTACCCGTGCCATTCTCGCCGGTGATCAGGACGTTAGCATCCGACGGGCTGATGCGGCGGATCAGCTCGAGCACGGGTTGCATCGCTCGGGATTCGGCGATCAGGGTGGGAAGAAGCGCCGCATCCTCGGTGCGTAAGATTTTGTTTTCCGCTTCGAGCCGCGCCCCGCGCCGCAGCGCCTGGGCAAGTTCCGTTTGCGTCTTGAGAATCGAAAGCAGCCGCGCGTTGTCCCACGGCTTTTGAATGAAATCACGCGCGCCGCGCCTCACGGCTTCGACCGCAAGCTCGACTGTGCCCCATGCGGTCATCACGACGACGGGAAGCGTCGGATCAAAATTGCGAATCTGATTGAGTAAATCCAGTCCTTCCTGACCGGAGGTCGTATCGCGCGCGTAGTTGAGATCAATCAGCACGACGCTGATACCGTCGCGCTCCAGAGAGCGCAGCACGTCGGCCGGGCGCGTCACGGTTTCCGTCGCATAGCCTTCGCCTTTGAGCAGCAAGCGCAAGGCTTCAAGCACGTCGCGGTCGTCATCAGCCACAAGAATGCGCGGCGGGGCAGTTGCTTTCACATCAATACCATCGAGAAAATCGACGCCTTATTTTTTTGATATTCATTCATATCTAAGGGCCGTCATCGGATCAACCTTCGTCGCGCGCCGTGCCGGAATATAGCTGGCAAGGAATGCCACGGCGGCGAGCAGCAGGGGCACACTCAAAAAAGTGGCCAGATCGGTCGCGCTCACATCATAGAGCAGACCGGACAGGAAGTGCGTGGCGGTGAACGCTGCCGCTAATCCGACCCCCAGACCGCCGAGCGCGAGGCGGATGCCCTGTCGCGTGAAGAGTTTAATGACATCACGCGGCTGCGCGCCGAGCGCGAGGCGGATGCCGATCTCGCGCGTGCGCTGCGCGACCGCATAGCTCATCACGCCGAACAGGCCGAGCGTCGCCAGCGATAGTGCAAGCAGCCCGACAGCAATCGAGAGCCCCGCGGCCGTGCGTGGGCCGGAGAGAGCGAAGGAGAGATGCTCGCTCATCGTTTTGACACCGAAGATGGGAACGCGGGAATCCAGGCCTTGCACTTCATCGCTGATGCGTTGGGCGATGCCGGGCACGGCCCCCCGTGTGCGCACGATGAGTGTCATCCCTGATGTCGGATACTGCGCGAACGGTTGATACATGTAGCGACGTGGACGCTCGCCCAGATTTATGTATTTCGCATCGCGCGCGACGCCTATTATTTCGCGGTAAGGTCGGGTCGGATCGGCGATGGTGAAGCGTTTGCCGATCGCGTTTTCGTTCGGAAAAAGCTGGCGCGCGGTGGTTTCGTTGATGATCACGACCGGCGCGGAAGCGGCGCGGTCGCGTTCTGTAAAATCGCGCCCGGCGACGAGCGGGATGCCGAGCGCCTTGAAGTAGCCGGCGCCGACAGTGCTGTACAAAATCCCCAACCCTTCGCCCGGCGGCGGAGGCGCCTGGCCTTCGATAATAATCGGACCCGTCGAACTCGTGCTGTCGCCAAGATGCAGCAGGCTCGCCATCGACGCTGATTCGACGCCGGGCAGAGCTTCGACGCGTCGCAGGAGTTCCGCGTGAAAGCGTGTGCCCTCGTCGCCATCGTAGCCGAGCAGACCCGCATTGAGCGACATTAAGGTGATGTTCTCGGCCTCGAATCCGGGGTTGATCTGGTGCGCGTGATTGAGGCTCTTGATAAAGAGTCCGGCGCAAATAAGGACGACGACCGACAGGGCGATCTGCACGACGACGAGCGCGCCGCGCAAATTGAACAACTTGCGCCCTGCGCCGGGGATGACGCTCGCGGCTTCCGCTTTTAGAACGGGAATGACATCGGGTTTGGAAGCGACGAGCGCGGGCGCGAGTCCGAAGATGATTCCGCTCAACAGCGAGATCGCCAGGGTCCACGTGAGCACGCGCCAGTCCGGGGTAAAGTCGAGCGATAATCGATACGGAAGCGTCGGTATAAAGGCCAGCAAAAGATCCGCTGTCCAGTACGCGACGAGCAATCCGAGCGCGCCGCCTAATGCCGCGAGCAACACACTCTCCGTCAGAAGCTGGCGGACGATGCGCCAGCGTCCGGCGCCGAGCGCGAGACGGATACCGATCTCGCGCCGCCGCGTCGCCGCCCGCGCCAGTAGCAGATTCGCCACATTGGCGCACGCGATCAGCAACACCACGAACACGATGACCAGTGCGACGCCCGCGCCGAGTTTGATCACCGCGGCGTCATCCAATCCCATTCGCCCATCCGTCTCCGGCACGACGGCGACGATACTGTTATCAGCTATATGCTCACCGTTTGCTTCCGCGATGCGCCGCTGAATCGCGCCCAGGTTCGCTTCGGCCTGTTCGATCGTCACGCCGTCTTTGAGACGTCCGATGACGTTGAACCAGTGGTGCCCGCGACTGTTCAGGAGCTCAGCGCCCGGCATCAGTTGGGTCTGCATCATCATCGGCGCCCAGAAATCCATCGCCAGTGCGAACTTCGTGCCCATAAAACTCTCGGGCGCGACGCCGATGATCGTAAATGCCTGTCCGTTGAGCGGAACTTGCCGCCCGACGATCCCCGCGTCAGAGTTAAAACGACTCTGCCATAAGTGGTGACTGATAATGACGACCGGGTGGGTGCCCGGCGTGCGATCCTCTTCCGCCGTAAAGGTGCGCCCCATCGCCGCGCGGACTCCAAGCACATCGAAATAATTTCCGGTGACGATCTCACCCCACACCAGATCGCTCTGCTTCTCAGTGCTGAACGCCGCGTTGACGAGGCTGTAACCGATCAAGCCGGAGAACGCTTCGTTATGATCTCGATAATCAACGTAATCGGGATACGAAAAATCATTAAAGCCACCCCGCTCGCGCGTCGTCTCAAAAAGCGTCGTCAGTTGTTCCGGCTTTTCCGCCGACAGCGGCTGCAACAGGAAAGCGTTGACCGCGCTGAAGATCGCGCTGTTCGCGCCGATCCCGAGTCCGAGCGCGAGAATTGCCACCACGGTGAAGCCCGGAGATTTCCAGAGCATCCGAACAGCGTAGCGGACGTCTTGCCACAAAGCATGCATCACATCACCTCAAGCCATTTATTCGGGGACGCCGGGCGGTAGTGGTCGCAGATTAGTCGTCGTCCCCTGCGATCTCGCCCTGACGATCTCAAGCGCCTTTCGCGCACCCCTGCGGACGCGCGCGTCTTCGTCTTTGAGGGCGCGAATCAGTACTGGCACCTCGTCATTACCTGCCCTGTTTCCCAGGGTCTGTGCCACCGCTTCGCGTACACGATGGTCTTCATCCGTGAGCGCCGCCAACAAAGCGGGGAAAGCGCGGCTATCAGCCGTGTGCCACAACGCGCCGGCCACCGCTTCGCGGACGCGCGGCTCCGCGTCTCGCGGCAAAACGTCGAGCAGCGGAGCGACGACATCAACCGCACCGCTGCCCTTATGGCCGATAGCGAAGACCGCCTGCAAGCGTACCTGCCACACTTCGTCCCGGGTGGCGGCGATCAATGCTTCGACCACATCTCGGTCCGCCCCGCCGCGTTGAAAGAGCGCGTACGCCGCTTCGGTTCTCACCTGCCACGCTTCGTCGCCCAGCGCTGCGATCATCTCTCGCATCGCGCGGCGATCTCCGCAATGGGCTAGCGCCCAGGCCGCGTTCTTGCGCGTCCGCCAATCCGCTCCCTGCCGTAAAGCGACGATTAATGGTTCGAGCGCGGGCTCACCGATCGCCAGCAGAGCCTGCGTCGCAGCTTCGCTGACCGCGGTTTCCTTGATCGATTCAAATTCCGGTTGCCACACTTCGTCCTCGAATGGCGGCTCATGTCCGCAGGTTCTGGCGACCCCCCGGCCGTCGCCCAGCAAATTTATCAGAACCGGTATCGCCGCCGCGGCGCGGGCTTCCATCCGTCCGAGCGCGCACGCCGCCGCGGCTCGCGCGGTCGCATCGGGCGAACGCAATTTTTCGATTTGCCGGCGGACTTCGAGGGGC
>JANOGZ010001351.1:0-6594 GCA_031406255.1 Pyrinomonadaceae bacterium
GCCAAAGCCTGTGCCAGCAAATCCTGTAACTTATTTTGGGCTTCATCTACACTCACGGTTTGGGTCATAAATAATTCCTCTCAGCGTTCGGAGAGTATAGCATTGTTAAAGGGACTCCTTCATTCACCCGCAAGCGGAGAAGTCTGCAATCGCTTCAAGACGCTTTCGAGCGTACTCGTCGTCTCCACGTGCCGCCTCGTCAATCACAAACGGGGAGACAAAGCCCTCGACATTGATTCCTGCTGATTACTGAGAGCTGATTGCCTGCGCTAACATATTCTAGGTAACTGTTCGCCGACGAGCATATCGACGATGCGTGTCCCGCCGAAACCGGTCTTCAGAGCAACGATCCCCTGCGGCTCCGACTTCACCTCGCCGATGACGCAGGAGTCGTGACCGTAAACATTCTCCCTCATGCGCGCGACGATCTGCTCCGCAATGTCTGCTGCAACTATCGCAATCAACTTTCCTTCGTTGGCAACGTAGAGCGGATCGAGCCCGAGAATCTCGCACGCGCCCTTCACCTCTTCGCGCACCGGAATGCGATCTTCATAAATCTCGATGCAGACTTCGGAACTGAGAGCGATCTCGTTCAGCGTCGTGGCGACGCCGCCGCGCGTCGGGTCCCGGAGACAATGAATCGCATCAACTGTGGAGGCACGTGCCGCTTCGTCCAGCATGTCTCTGACTAATAAACCCAATGGCGCGGTGTCGCTCTCAATATCCGTCTCCAGCTCAAGCTCGCCGCGCGCGATCATGATGGTCGTCCCGTGATCTCCGAGCGTGCCGCTCAGAATCACCTTGTCTCCGACCTGCGCGCCCGTGGCCGAGATATGGAGGGGAAGCTCGATGATGCCGATCCCCGCGGTGTTGATGAAAATCTTGTCCGCGCCTCCTCTCTGCACGACCTTCGTGTCGCCGGTGACTACCTGGACGCCCGCCTCTGCCGCCGCCGCACGCATCGATTCCAGTATCCGCCTGAGGTCTTCGATAGCGAAACCTTCTTCGAGGATAAATCCGGCGGAGAGATAAAGGGGCCGTGCGCCGCTCATCGCGATATCGTTCACGGTGCCATTGACCGCAAGCTTGCCGATGTCGCCGCCGGGGAAGAAGATCGGGTCAACGACATATGAATCGGTCGTGAAAGCCATTTTCGTCAGGCCGCGGCCGGCGGCGCCCGACTCGCTCTCATTGCTGGTGTGGCCGATCTCGAACACTGCCTGGTCTTCGAGCAGCTCCAGCAGCGGATTCCTCAGGTATTCGAGGAACAGCCCCTCGACTAACTCGTGCATCGCCTTCCCGCCGCTGCCGTGCGCGAGCGTGATGTGAGTATCTTTAATCTTTCGTCTTCTCCGCCGCGCCCGCTCGACCCGTTCGAACAACGGTGAAGGAGAAAAACCCGTCGTCATATCTTTCTTCTCGCTTCTCTCATTAACATCTGCCGCCATTCGGCGCGGCACGTTCGGCGATCTTCGACAACCGCCCGAAGTTGTAGTAAGCGGCGCACGCCCCCTCGGACGAGACCATGCAGGAGCCGATCGGGGTCTCCGGCGTACAGGCCGTGCCGAAGACTTTGCACTCCCACGGCTTCTTCACGCCTTTGAGAATCTCGCCGCACTGGCAAGCCTTCGGGTCGGCGATGCGCAGACCGGGCACACTGAATTGTAGCTCCGCGTCAAACGCCGCGTATTCCCGTCGGAGCTTCATGCCGCTGTGCGCGATCGAGCCTAAGCCCCGCCACTCGAAATAGTCGCGCGGCTCGAAGACCTCGAAGATGACTTCCAGAGCTTTTCTGTTGCCGTCGCGGCTGACACAGCGCGCGTACTGGTTCTCCACCTCGGCCCGGCCCTCGACAAACTGTCTGACGACCATGTAGACCGACTGCAACACGTCGAGCGGCTCGAAGCCCGATACGGCGACGGGCTTGCCGTACTCGCGCGAGACGAACTCATAGGGGCGCGTGCCGATGACCGTGCTGACGTGGCCGGGGCCGACGAAGCCATCGAGTTGCAAATCGGGCGAATCGAGCAGCGCTTTGAGCGCGGGCACAATCGTGATGTGATTGCAGAAGACGCTGAAATTCCTGATGCCGTCTTTCGCCGCTTGAAGGATGGTCATCGCCGTCGAAGGCGCGGTGGTCTCGAAGCCGAGCGCGAGGAAAACGACCCTTCGCTCAGGATTTTTTCTGGCGATCTTCAACGCATCGAGCGGCGAATAGACCATCCTCACATCCGCGCCCGCGGCCTTCGCGTCGATCAGATTCGTCTTCGAGCCGGGTACGCGCATCATGTCGCCGAAGGTTGTGAAGATGACACCGGGCTCTAAGGCGATCGAGATCGAATCGTCGACGCGGCCCAACGGGATGACGCAGACGGGGCAGCCCGGCCCGTGAATCATCGTGATATTTTCGGGAAGCAAATCCTCAATGCCGTACTTGAAGATCGTATGGGTGTGGCCGCCGCACACTTCCATGATCTTGAGCGGCCTGTCTGTCATCCGCGCAATCTCGTCTGCCAGTCTCCGGGCGATGTCGCCCTGCCGGTACTCATCTATGAACTTCATTTGCCCCCCTTTCGATTGCGGATTTCAGATTGCGGATTGCGGATTTGAGGAATAGGACTGAAGACCTTTTAATAAACTTTAATAAAGTCTTCATCCTCTTTATCAATCCGCAATCCGCTTTCCGCAGTCCGCAATCGGCCCAGACTCAACTATGGACTTGTGCTGCAAGAAAGTGTGAACCATGTCCCACATGATGTGGTACAGCGCGACGTGCGTCTCCTGTATCCGGTGGATGCTCGGAGTGGGAACGGTCAGGCAGAAATCGAGTAAGCCGTCGTCGCGCATCCGGGCCATCTTGCCGCCATCGCCACCGGCGAAGCCGACGCTCGTCAGTTTCATCCGGCGCGCCGTCGCAAAGGCGTGGCCGAGGTTTTCGGAGTTGCCGCTCGTCGAGATTCCCAGAAGGACATCGCCCTCGCGACCGAGTGCGATGACCTGCCGCGCGAAGACATCGTCGAACCCCACGTCGTTGGCCACCGCCGTGACCATCGCCATATCGTTCGTCAGGCAGATCGCGGGCAATGCTTTGCGTCCCACGATGACCGGGTGCATGAACTCGACGGCGACGTGCTGCGCGTCCGTCGCCGAGCCGCCGTTCCCGCAGACCAGCATCTTGCGCCCGCGATGGAAAGCCTTCGCCATCTGAAGCGACACGGCCAGAATAGCATCCTTGTTCTCCTCAAAAAATTTGTTCTTGACTTCGACGCTTTCACGCGCCTTCTCCATCAGCGAAAAGCGCAACTCTTCCATCAACTCCTGCGGCTCACGCTCGTCTTCATGCAGGAACGGATAGAAGGAGCGAGAGAAATCTGTTGCTGCCTTGCTCATTATTGACACCTCGACGTTCTACTCTAGAGAGGTTTTGAACTGACTGATTTCTTCTTCATACTGGCCGATCTCTTTCAACACGCGAAGCGTCTCTTCGGCCTCTTTCTCGTCGATTCTGCTCATCGCGAAGCCCACGTGGATCAAGACGTAGTCGCCGACACGCGCCTCCTCCCGGTCGAGCATCCCGATATTGATATTGCGCTTGACGCCGCCGACTTCAACCTTGGCGATCTGATTCTCAACGTCCACGATCTCGACGATCCTTCCGGGTATGGCGAGACACATAACTTTAAATCCTCCCTGCTGCGAGGCGTGCGTTGGCGACCGCCGCCTGACCGAGCGAGATGCCGCCGTCGTTCGGGGGCACGCGACTGTGGGTGAAGACCTCGAAGCCTTCCCGTTTGAGCATCCGGCAAGTGCTTTCGAGGAGAAGCATGTTTTGAAAGACCCCGCCCGATAAAACTACGCGGTCGAGGCGCCGCTCGTCTCCGACGCGGCGCGCCGTTCCTGCGATCAGACGGGCCACACTGAGATGAAACTTCGCGGAAACCTCCCGCGCAGACAGACCATTGAGCAGGTCTTCCACGGCGCATCGAATGACCGCTTCGGCCCTGATAATACTGCCGTCTGCGGTAATCTCGAACTGATAGCCCTGAGTCGGGTTCCGGTCGGCCACGGCCTCCAGCTCAATCGCCGCCTGGCCTTCATAGTTGACGCGATCTTTCAGACCGAGCAGGCTCGATAACGCATCGAAGAGCCTGCCCATGCTCGAGGTCTCGGGGCTATTCGTGCCGGTCGCCGCCATCCTGCGCAGCGTCGCCCATGAGCGGGCGTCCATGTTTTGCGCGAAAGGGATCTTCAGATTCTGGAAATCATCGCCCAGCGCGCGGTGCAGGTAGACGGCGGCCATCCGCCAGGGCTCGCGGATCGCCCTGGCGCCGCCGGGCATTGGGACGTAGTCGAGGTGCGCGACGCGCTCCGCTTCCGTGAAGTCGGCGACGAAGAACTCGCCGCCCCACATGCGGCCATCCGTGCCAAAGCCGAGCCCGTCCATGGCAACGCCGATGACTTCGCCTTCAATCCGGTTGTCGGCCATGCAGCTTGCGATGTGCGCGTGATGATGCTGGACGCCAACTCTGGTCAACCGTTCGTCGAGCGCGAGCGCGTACTTCGTCGAGAGATACTCGGGATGCAGATCGTGGACGATCACTTCGGGTTGCAGATGAAAAAGTCGCTTGAAATGCTCGATGCCTTGTTCGAAAGAGCGCAGCGTCTCCAGATTTTCCAGATCGCCGATGTGGTGGCTCATGAAAGCGTAATGGCCGCGTGTGAGACAGAATGTGTTCTTCAACTCCGCGCCGCAGGCGAGAATTTCTCGTCCCATTTTGAACGCCAGAGGGATGGGCGCGGGCGCGTAACCGCGCGAGCGTCGCAAGATCATCTCGCGCCCGTCGTGGACGCGCGCCACGGAATCGTCGGTGCGCATGTGAATGCGCCGGTCGTGGAGCAGAAAATAATCGGCGATGTTGTCTAAACGCTTTCGCGCATCCCCGTCCTCATAACAGATCGGCTCATCGGAGATGTTACCGCTGGTCATCAGTAGCGGCCTGTCGGAATTCTCAAGCAGCAGATGGTGCAGCGGCGTGTACGGGAGCATAAAGCCGAGCGTCTTGACGCCGGGGGCGACCGCCTCGGGGATACTCGCGCCGGGTTTTTTCTCCAGGAGAGCGATGGGGCGGCGCGCGGATGTCAGCAAAGCTCCTTCGGCCTGTGAGACGCAGCAGTACTCTCTGATGACAGCAACCGAGCTTGCCATCATGGCGAACGGTTTATCTTCCCTGTACTTCCTCTTTCTCAATCGTTCGACGGCTTCCGCGTCCAGCGCGTCGCAGGCGAGATGAAAGCCGCCGATGCCCTTGATCGCAACTATCTTGCCCCTCGATAACAGAAGGCGTGCGCGACCGACGGCGTCCTCTCCATTGGCGGGATCAAGCGGAATCTCAAGTCCATTCGTGTCCGCGAGAGACAGTCGCGGCCCGCAGCGCGGGCAGGCGGTCGGCTCGGCGTGGAAACGGCGGTCAAGCGGATTTTCGTACTCGGCGCGGCACGCCTCGCACATCGAGAAGTCACGCATGGTGGTCTTCTCACGGTCATAGGGGATGTCTTCGATGATCGTAAAGCGCGGACCGCAGTTGGTGCAGTTGATGAAGGGGTAGCGGTAGCGCCTGTTCTGCGGGTCAGACAACTCCCGGAGACAGTCTTTGCAGGTGGCGACATCCGGTGAGATGGGCGTGAACCTCTTCCCTTCGGTGACACTCTCGACAATGCGGAAGTCGCCATAGTGCGCCTGGTCCGGGCTGTCGCGGCGCTCGACTGATTCGATCAAAGAGAGAGGCGGCGGGTTCGTTCTGATGTCGTTGATGAACTCCTCGATCTGGCCGCCTTCGCCCTCGACATCGATGAGGACGCCTGTCGTATTGTTGAGTACCCGGCCTCGCAGCGCGCGCCGCTTCGCCAGTGAGAAAACGAAGGGGCGAAACCCGACGCCCTGCACGATACCTCGCACCAGTATTTGAACACGGGTCGTCATCGAATGATGCTCAGTGCTGCGCATGAGAGATGCATAACCTCCCGGAGCGCCAATGTTCAGCCTGCCGTCGCGGACACCGATCCGGCACTTCGGCGACCTAGCCCTCCATGCCTTTGCAGTGCTCCTTGGACACCTTCTCGTCCTGGTTGGCGATCAGCGCCTTCAGCAGGTTGGTGTGGTCTGCGATGCCGGCCTGCGAAGAGGCGAGCATCTGCTTGAGCTTCGGGTGCACGGCTCCACGAGGAAAATCCAGCCGCCCGGCCCGCCCCGGCCGTGCCGGAATGGGGGCATCAACGCACCCTGCAACTCACCGGCCGCCAGCCCATGCCGCGGCGCCGGCCTCGGCAGCGCATGCAGCACACCAAAAATGATCTCGCCGACCAGATTCGGTGGCAGTGCTGCCAGATCGGCATAGGTGGCGGGACGTGGTTTCGTCTTCAGCATGACGGACCTCAATATTCCGAGACTGTAGGCGATCCGCCAGCAACTGCCATCCCGATTTGAAGCGCGCGCCGGCGATGGGTAGGATGTGCCAAGGCGTGCGATCCGACATCGCGCCGAGTTACTCAAAGAGGTCCGGGTTCGAGCACGTTTTCGGGGATTTTGCAGCGCCC
>JANOGZ010000026.1:0-4522 GCA_031406255.1 Pyrinomonadaceae bacterium
CCGCACCGTGACCGTCCGCCGTCGATAGACAAAGTACGTCCAGAGGTGGGGAGCGAGGAGGAATTGCTGCAACGGAAACTCCTCCTCCCGGGCCAGAACTTCCTCCAGCGTTGTGCAGCGGGCGATGCTCTCGGCGACATAGTATTTGGGGACGCACCGAAACTTGACGGACAAAATGATGCCCATACACCCGAGGCTGCACCGCGCCGCACGAAGCTCCGTCCCGTCTTTCCACTCGTAGATCCGCGCCCTTCCGGTATCGGCATCGTATGCCGCGATGCGCAGCTCATCCACGTAGTGCGACAGGCTGTGCTTGCCGGTTCCGTGTGTCGCCGTCGAGATGGCCCCCGCGATCTTCTGCTTCTTGATGGCGCCGAGTGTGGGCAGGGTCGCGTCGGTTGCGCTGTGTACGGTATCGAGGAGGCGCTGGAGGCTACAACCGCCGCCCACCGTGACGGAGACCGCGCCGTCTCCGGCTTCTGCTATCTCGACGCTGTCGAAGTTGCGCATGTCGACGGTGACATCCCCGGATGCCGCGACATCGCTCCACGAGTGAAGCGACGCGACCACGCGAATCTTATCGTGGGCGTGCTTGTTGAGCAGGTCAAGCACCTCCGCTTCGTTGCGCGGAGCATACCAGTGCCGGGGGGTGAAGCTGACGTTACCGCCAAAGTTGGTGATGCGCATTCTATCTTCGTTTTCGGGTGGGGACACGTAGTTTTACCGTAGTGATTGAACCTTCCGGCGAAGCAGAGGGTGAATCGAGCCCCTCGCCTCCGAGCTGCGAACCGGTTCATCGATGCTCAGGGGCTGCCATTAAAATTCTCTACTATTTGCAAAAGGTCACGGTCGCCGGCACGGTACCGGTTTTGGCAGTTTTTTTCAAGCTTTGAAAGAATTCAGGTAAGCGTTAGAGCCATCAGCCATCAGCGGTCAGCCGGTCATGGGTGGTGTCGATCTTTTAAGTTATAATCGAAGAGGGTCTCTCAGAATCGGTTTTGTCCTAATCTTATTACGGAGTTTCGAGCGAGTGCTGCTGGCAAAAGGGCTGGATCACATGACGGACGCGCAGCTGCTCGAAATTCGTCTCTGTGACTTGCCCCTGAGCATCAAAGGCACGCCGTTAGAACACCGCCTGGCCCGGCTTTACGCGGAGATCGAGGCGCACGGCCTGCGCTTCAAGCCGCACGTCTGGTTGTCAGAAGAGTGGTTCTCGCCCGACGATGTGCCGGGCTTCGCCATCCCCTTCTACCTGGCCCACGGGCGTTTATCCAAACTCGAGCGCGCGCAGATGTTTGAAGTCGAAGGCGGCGCCGAGAAAGAATGCCTGCGCATTATGAGGCACGAGACGGGGCACGCGATAGACAACGCTTTTCGCCTTCATCGCCGCCGTCGCTATCGTGAGTTGTTCGGTTCATTCTGGCGGCCCTATCCCGACTGGTACAAACCCGAACCGAACAGCCGCGACTATGTCCTGCACCTCCCGGGCTGGTACGCCCAGGCGCATCCCGCCGATGACTTTGCGGAAACCTTTGCCGTATGGCTGGCACCCGGCTCAAGTTGGAGAAGGCGTTACCAGGGCTGGCCCGCGCTCGGCAAGCTAAAATACGTTGATGAGGTCATGAGAGAGCTGGCGGGAAAGGCCCCGGCCAACAGGTTGCGCAAGAAAGTCGAGGAATTGTCTGACATCGAGCTGACTCTGGGCGAACATTACGACGGGAAGAAGCAGCATTACGCTTTCCAGGGGCCGCCTGATTATGATCGCGAGCTGCTCCGAATTTTCTCCTCAGAGCCCCGCCATAAATCCTGCCCGAGAGCGGCCAGCTTTCTCCGACGTCATAGCCGCGAGCTTTGTCACGAGGTCGCCGAGGGGACGGGCGTACACAACTACGCCATCAACCAGATGCTGATGCACATGATCAATCGCTGCAAGGAGCTGAATCTGCGAATCAGCCTGACGCCGGAACATGCCCGGCAGAAGCTGCTCGTATTGTTGACGGTTCAGACCATGAACGGAGTCCATTCCGGATACCACAGGATCGCATTGTGAGCCATACATCCAAGAGGAAGCTGCGCGTCATCGTCCTGATGCACGAAGACCTGATTCCACCTGACACGCTCGATGGCGTCGCGAACAAAGAGAGGGAACTCTGGCGGACAGAATATGATGTGGTCTCAACGCTACGCGAAATGGGGCATGAAGTCTGGTCCGTCGGGGTTGGCAGCGAACTCGGCGTGATTCGGGAGGCTATCGAAGAGCGCAAGGCGCACGTCGCCTTCAATCTGCTCGAAGAGTTCGACGGCTACCCGCTCTTTGACCAGCACGTGGTGAGCTATCTGGAATTGAAGAAACAGAAGTATACGGGATGCAATCCGCGCGGATTGACTCTGACCCACGATAAAGCTTTGACGAAGAAGATTCTGGCTTACCACCGTATCCACGTGCCGCGCTTCGCCCTCTTCCCGATCAACCGCAAGGTACGGCGGCCAGGCAAGCTGCGGTTCCCGCTGTTCGTCAAATCGGTGAGCGATGAGGGTTCAGTCGGGATCGCTCACGCGTCGATTGTGCGCGACGACGAAAAATTGAAAGAGCGCGTCGAGTTCATCCACCGTCAGAGCCAGACTCTTGCGATTGCCGATGAGTATATCGAGGGCCGCGAGATATATGTCGGTGTGATCGGAAACAAGAGACTCCAGTCCTACACCCCCTGGGAACTGTTGATGCCCAACCTGCCCGACGCCGCGCCCAACATCGCGACGGGCAAAGTCAAATGGGACGTGGAGTATCAAAAGAAGATCGGCCTGGTGACGCAGCCCGCCAGGCTTGAGACTCAAGTAAAGAAGGAGTTCGAGCGGCTTTCAAAGCGCGTCTACCGAATACTCGGCCTGAGCGGGTATGCGAGGATCGACTACCGGTTGGCCGATGATGGCCGCCTGTATATCCTCGAGGTGAATCCGAACCCTCAAATAGCTCATAATGAGGATTTCGCTGATTCGGCGGAGCATTGTGGGATGAAGTATCAGGCCCTGCTGAATAAGATCATGACCCTGGGCATGAGTTATCACCCGATGTGATGATAATCTTTCTCGGAAGTCAATCGCTCTGGCGGGCATTTCGTCCTCACACAGGCAGGCTGGATGGCGTGTCGGCCAGTGCCGATGCTGTTCAAAGAAAAAAAGCCTGGCGGTCATTCTGTGAGGGGCTGCTGACCAATGTTCTAAACCCCAAGGTGGCGATCTTCTACCTCGCGTTCCTGTCGCAGTTCATCGATTATGGCGAGCCGGTGCTCGGCAAGTCCATGCTGCTCGCAGGGATCCACTTTATGTTGGGCGCCGCATGGCTCTCGCTGGTAATCGTGTTTCTCGGACGAATGCGCGGATTGCTCTCACGCCCCTCGATACAACGTGGCATCGAAGCGACGGCGGGCGCAATCCTGATCGCCTTCGGAGTGCGGTTGGCGATAGAGCGCCGCTAGGCGGTACGAATGCACGATCCTGACAAGCCCCTGGAGCCGACTGCGAGTTAGCATTCAAAAAAAGGAGTTACATATGGCGACCATTGATATCGTCGTGACTGATCTGACCTTCCCCGCCAGTCTGGAGGACAAGTATTGCAAATTCCGCCCGCTGATCAGCGTCAGATACAGGGATTCCAACGACAAAATCACATATGCTCGCGAGGCTCTGCCGGGCTTGGGGAAACGTGATTACTGGGAGTGCGAAAAAGATAACAAGAATAAGGATAATTACGTGCGCCACGACACCCTGCCCAGGGTGGACATGGACAAGGTGGATGTCTCCCGGAGAGAGATTATTTTCAATGACCTTGATGTCAGGAAACTCGAAAGAGTCGAAGTGGAAATCTTTGATATCGACATCAGGACGGGCTGGGAAAAGGCGGTTCAAAATGCTCTGAAGATGTTGCCCGAAGATGCCTTGAAATACATCAATCCATCGTTGCCCGTAACCCTGACGCTCATCAAGGCGGCCATTGAGAAGGGAACGGGTAAGAAGGTCAGCGATCTGGAAAAAAGTCTCATCAATAAGGCCATCGGCAAAGAGGACGGCGCCGCGCGCTCAGTATGGGTTCACAGCGAGGATTTGACGAATCCACCTCAGCAAACGCTGACCATTACCGGCCCGGGCACCAAAGGAAACTACTCGATCACTTTGAAGATGGAAGTAACCTGAACATGCTAATCAATCCAACTGACGACAAAATCAAACAGGGTGATGGCGCTACTCCCGAAGGCACATTTTATATTTTCACCAAAAATGCGCAGAGCACTTTTTATCTTTCGCTGGGGATAAGCTATCCGAATATCGAGGATGCCGAACGTGGCCTTCGTGATGGCCTGATTACACGGGCCCAATATAGGCAAATTGTGCGGGCTATTCGCCGCAGCGCCACTCCACCGCAAAATACTCCTCTGGGCGGCCAGATATACATTCACGGGAATGGCTCGGGGAGTGATTGGACATGGGGTTGTGTGGCGCTGGGAGATGAAGAGATCAAAGAGTT
>JANOGZ010000045.1:0-4235 GCA_031406255.1 Pyrinomonadaceae bacterium
CGTGCGAAGGGAAACGCGGCTATCTCGTTTGAGGTTGCTCCAGAAGCATCTTTTCAATCTCTTCTTTGAGCAGCCGTTTGAAGATTTTGCCGGAAGCAAGCAGCGGAAACTCTTCGACGAAGACGACGTGCCTGGGCACCTTATAACGCGCGAGCTTGCCCGCGCAAAAATTTATGATCTCGTCAGCCATGACCGCGCCCCCTTCTCGTTTAATGATGACGGCGACGGGCGTCTCGCCCCATTTCGAATCGGGCAGACCGATCAGCGCAGCGGCGGCCACCGCCGGATGATCGTGCAATACCGCCTCGACTTCCGCCGGATAAATATTCTCGCCGCCGGAGATGATCATGTCTTTAAGTCGGCCAACGATGTAGTAGTAGCCTTCCTCATCCCGTCGCGCGAGGTCTCCGGTGTAGAACCAATCGCCCGAAAGCGCAGCGTCGGTCGCTTCGATGTTCTGCCAGTAGCCCGAGCAGACGTGCCCGCCCCGCAGAATAAGTTCACCGACGCCGCCGCGCGCGACGTCCCGGCCCTTATCGTCGATGATCCGCGCCTCGCTATGAAAGCTGGGGAAGCCGATCGAGCCGATCTTGCGCACGGCGTCTTCCAGCCCGAGCTTGAAGCAATTCGGGCCGACCTCCGTCAGCCCGTACCCCTGGGTGAAGGCCACGCCGCGTTTCTGAAAGGCCTCGATGAGCGGGATCGGGCAGGGGGCGCCGCCCGAGATGAAGTAGCGCAGAGAGCTGAAATCCGTCGTCTCGAAGCGGGGGGATTCCATCATCATCTGAAACATCGTCGGCACGCCGAAAAAGATCGTGCAGCGATATTCCTCGATCAACTCAAGCACGCGCCCGGCATCGAACGAGCGCAGGATGATGACCGTCGCGCCGACATGCAGCAGCGGCAGCGTGAGCACGTTGAAGCCGCCGGTGTGAAAGAGCGGCGCGTGAACCGTCGTGATGTCGGTGGAGGCGATGTCCCAGTTGATATTTGTGTTGATTGAATTCCAGGTCAGCATCCTGTGCGAGAGGAGGGCGCCCTTGGGTCTTCCCGTCGTGCCGGAGGTGTAGATGATGAGCGCCGGCATCTCGGCATCAAAATGCTCCACCTCGACCGGATCGGACGTCGCCGCCGAGAGCGCCTCCTCGTAGGTGGTTTCCGAATCATCAGAGTCATCAAGCGCGATGTAATGCTGAATCGTCGTCGCCCCACGCAGGGGCTCGACGAGGGGTCGAAAGTCGCCCTCGTAGAGCAGTACTTTCGGCTCGCAATCTTCGAGGATGTAGTGCAGTTCGGGACGTGTCAGGCGGTAATTGAGGGGAACCAGGATCGCCGTGAGTTTGGCCGCGGCGAAGAAAGCTTCCAGGATTTCCGCGCGATTCATGGCGAGGATGCTGAAGCGGTCGCCGCTCCGGATTCCACACCTCTCGCGCAGGTAATTGGCGAGCCGCGTGGCTCGCTCGTCAAGTTGTCGATATGTGAGACCTGTGCCGGTCGCCGCGTCAATGATCGCCGTTTTATCCGGCGAGACCATGGCACGCCGCGCCATCCAATCTCTGACGTACATGTCTCCTCCCGCTAAACAGAAACATCATGCGCCGGATCTCGGTGAAGCGGTGAGTTGTTCTCTCACCGCTTCACCGAGGCCGGGTCCGATCGCGTGACCTCCGCGGCGCGCCTCTAGAAATTGAACTTCAGCGCAAACTGAATCAGTCGCGGGTTGTTGCTCGTCGAGATGATGCGTCCGAATGAGCCGGGGTTGATGATGGCTCCGGTGTTCGGGTCAATGCTTCCCCCGGAAGCCAGCACCGCGTTGAAATCGCTGATCGGGTTAGCAAAGTTGACGTGATTGAACAGGTTGAAGAACTCCGTGCGAAACTCGATGTTCTTCGACTCCGCGATCGGGAATCGCTTGATGACGGAGAAATCCACATTGTTCTGTCGCGGCCCGCGCAGGATATTGCGTCCGACGTTGCCGATGTCGGTGCCGGTCGCGCCCGCCATGGCCGTCCCGCCCGAACTCGGGATGGCCTGCCCGCTGAGCACGACGGGGCGCGCGAACGCCAGCGGGTTGAAGAAGTATCCGGTCGGGACATTGCTGAAGGGATCGCCGATGAGATTCGGTCGCGCGAGCGGATTGCCGCCACCGGAGATGCCGTAGAAGGAGCCGGCGCCGGTGTCAACGATATCAATCGGCAGGCCTGACATCGAGGTGACGATGCCGGCCACCTGCCAGTTCGATAAAAGCAGGCGACTCGCCGCTGAACCATCGGCAAATCCCGGCGTCGGCAGATCATACAGAAAACTGACGACCAGGCGGTGCTTGCGATCGAAGTCCGAAAGCCCGCGATTGGCGCGGTTGTCGCGCTGATTTCCGAGGATCGCGCTCGTTTCGCCGACGCCGCCCGGATTCACCACTCCTCCGATCCCGGCGCCGCCGCCCTGCCCCGACGCGTTGTCAATGGATTTAGCGCGCGTGTAGGAGGTCAGGAATTGAAGGCCGCGCGAGAAGCGTCGCGACAGGCTCAACTGGAGCGAGTGGTAATTGGATTGAGCCGTCGACTGGTTCTGGAAGAACCCGTTGACCGAGACGCCTTGAAACGGCGCGCGTAAAGAAGCATTCGCCGGTGTGTTGGTGGTAATCACCGCGCCCGTGACCGCGTTGGTAATCGAACCTCCCGCAGGCACGAGAGAGGCTTGATTGATGGCGATCTGGCGGAACAGATTCACGCCGTGAGTGCCGACATAAGCCGCCTCGACCAGCGTGTCTTTGAACAGCTCGTATTGCCAGCTGACGTTGTACTGCTGCAGGTACGGCGTGCGAATGTTGCGGTCGAAGAGCGTGCCCGAAAGCGCCACGCCGGGCACGAATGTCGGGAATTGATTTTGCGCCGGCGCCGGGAAGAACGGGTTGGCGACGGGAACGCCAACTCTTGCGCCGAACACGTAGGTCGGCGGCGCAATCACGTTGAGCGTGATGTACTGGAATGACGTTCGCGAATAAAAGATGCCGTAACCGCCACGGATCACCATGCGCCCTGAATCGAGCGGCGAGTAGGCGAAGCCCACGCGCGGGGCGAAGTTGTTCGGGTCTTTGCTATTGAGGACGCGCTTGTCAACATTCGGCACGTCGGCCAGATCGAACTCCGGAAGCGCATTGCCCGCCTGCACGAAGCCGCCGATGGGTGGACCGAGGGGGACACCGCCGACCTGTAGTGGCCGCGGCACGTAGAGCGTCGGATCGAAGGTGGCGATGCGCCCGCGCGTATCGTAAGGCGGCAGGTCCAGTTCATAACGCAGGCCGAGATTGAGCGTCAATCTGGAATTGACTTTCCAGTCGTCCTGCACGAAAAAGTTGTAATCGTGCGCGCGCAGAGACCGGTTGGCGTTGCCGCTGCCGAAGACCGAGACGGCGGCGTTGCCCTGCAAAAAGCTGGGGAAATTCAGGAAATCAATCTGTCCGCGGGTGAAGAAGTTGAGGACGTAATTGTTCTCGTTGTAACGGAACTCGCCGCCCGCACGGATGTTATGCCGGCCGTATGCAATAGAGATCGTGTCCGCCAGAGTCGTTGAAGGCGCGGTGGCCTTCACGTCAATCGTCGGTGACGTGCCGATGACGACGCCTCCTGCCGCGGGCGCAATGCGGATCAGGGGCAATCCCGGAAAGGCGCCGGCGTTAGCCCGCGTGATGCCGATGTCAGAATCATTGACCGGCTCCTCGGGGGTGGCGTCAACGCGAATGAAGTTGTAGCCCGCGCGCAGTTCGTTGAAGACGGTCGGGCTGAAGATGTGGACGTACTGCGCCGAAAGCAGGCGGTTGTTGTTTCTCTGGAAGTTGCCGAAGCCGGGGACGTTCGGGCCGCCGCCGAGGAAGCTCGGCAGGGTGAGGGTCTGCGGCGCATTCGAGAAGAAGAACTTGGTTGACAGCGTATCGCTGTCGCCGAAGCGATAATCGAAATTGGCGTTGAACTGGTTCTCGTCGAATACCGATGCGGTCGAGCCGGAATAGCGCCCGCCGGCCTGCGGCGTCGGGATCAGAAACTGGCCGCCGGCGAGTTTCGTATTCAAGAGCGCCAGCGCCGTCGGATTGATCGAGGGCAGGCCGAAGGCGGCTCTGAGCGTCGCTTCCGAGCGATCATCAGTCAATCTCGGGTCAACCAGGATATTGGAAGACAGGCTGTTAATAGTCGAAGCTCCGTTGCGCTCGCGCGTGCCCTGATAGGAAGCGAAGAAGA
>JANOGZ010000137.1:0-5896 GCA_031406255.1 Pyrinomonadaceae bacterium
CTTGCCTTCGATTTTGCCTGTGACTTCGGCTCTGAACCCTTATCATTCGAATTGTCCTGCGATCTTTTGCCTTTTCGGGATTTTGTTTCGAGCGAACCCGCGCCCGTCCACGGAAGTTCAGCGACTACTGTATCCTCTTCAGCTTCGCCGGAGGCACGCTGCCAGAGGGCTTCCGCTATGGCCAGCATATCAAGTTGTCGTTCACGCCCTAGATCGTTGTAGAAAGAAGTCGCTGATCTGCTTCTTCCTTTTGCGTGCGATAGCTAACGCCACGGGCAACAGCAAACACAACTTCTTCCGGCACGCCGAGGCCACGCGCGAGCCCCTTCAACGTCGTGACGGTTGGATTAGTCGTTCGCTCCTGCACTATGTCACTAACTGCGCCAAGGCTGATCTGCCCGCGACTACGTTTAACCACCGCATGAAAGGTCAGCCTATACTCGGCCATCACCCACCTGACGTACGCGCTGAGTGTTTCTTTGTTTTGTACTTTATCAATGATTCGATATTCCACAATTGGTGCTTATAGCGCAGCGAAAACTTGCGCACTACTGATCATCAATCCCTCGCAGCTATTCGCCTGTCGATCTGCTTTCGGCGTGGAATGGCTACTTTGCGAAGACCTGCGCGGGATCGGCGAAGGCTTTGAATTCGAGTGCGTTGCCGCTCGGGTCGAGGAAGAACATCGTGGCCTGCTCCCCCGCCTGGCCCGCGAAGCGCACGTGCGGCTCGACCACGAACTCGACGCCCGCCCCCCGCACACGCCTCGCGAGGCGCTGCCATTCGTCCATGGTCAGGATGACTCCGAAATGAGGAACGGGCACCTCATGCCCGTCAACCGCGTTGGAGGTCGAGACGCCCCGCGGTCCTTGATAAAGATGGGCGACGATCTGATGACCATACAGGTCAAAATCAATCCAGGTCGAAGCGCTGCGGCCCTCCGGACAGCCGAGCACGCCCCCATAGAAGGCCCGCGCCGCTTCGAGATCAGCGACCGGAAATGCCAGGTGAAACAATGCGGACATCGAGTCTCCTTTTTCACTGCGACCGAAACGGCGCGATCGCGTTAGCTTAAGACAAGCTTGGGAGAACCGGAAATTTTCAGTCGCGGCCGCCCTTATAGACGACGCCATCCTTCATCACGAAGACGGTCTTTTCCATATTGCGGATGTCATTTAAGGGATCGCCGGGAACGGCGACGACATCGGCCGTTTTGCCGACCGCGAGCGTGCCGAGATTTTTGTCCCAGCCGAGCAACCTGGCCCCGTTCAGCGTGCCGGCGACAATCGCCTCCAGCGGGCTCATGCCGCCCCATTCGACGAGCAGCGTGAATTCGTGTCCATTCGTTCCGTGAGGGATCACCCCGGCGTCTGTCCCGAGCGCGATCGGCACCCTGTTGGCGACGGCGAGTTTGATGGCGTTGCGCATCGCGGCCGCCGCCGCCAGCGCTTTTTCGCCGCGCCCGCCTTTGAGAAAACCGGCCTTCGACAATCGTTCGACCGCCTCGCCCGCCATCAGCGTCGGCACCAGGTACGTTCCACGCTCGGCCATCAGTCGCGCGCCTTCCGCATCGAGGAAAGAACCGTGCTCGATCGAAGCGACACCGGCGCGCGTGGCGAGCTTGATGCCTTCCGTGCCGTGAGCATGCGCCGCGACCTTCCGCTCAAGTTTGGAGGCTTCCTCAACCATCGCCTTCAGCTCTTCGAAGGTGTACTGCGTCGCGCCCACCGTATCGCCCTCGGAGAGCACGCCGCCGGTGGCGCAGGTTTTAATCAGGTCAGCCCCATATTTGATCTGATAGCGGACGGCGGCGCGAATCTGTTCGGGGCCGTCGGCGATCCCCTCTTTGATCGAGCCATCAAAGAGACCGGGCTTATAAGCGTTTTCATCGCAGTGGCCGCCGGTGATGCCGAGCGAGTGGCCGGCGCTCTGCATGCGCGGACCCGTGATCCATCCCTCGTTGATCGCCTTGCGCAGCGCCATGTCGTCAAATTTACCGGCCCCGACATTACGTATTGTCGTAAAGCCCGCCAGCAGGGTCTTCGAAGCATTCCCGACTCCGAGAATGGCTCCGAACGATTCATAGTCTTTCACGATCGCGGTTTCCGCGGCCGGGTCGCCGAGGACGCGGCCGATGATGTGCGTGTGCGCGTCTATGAAACCGGGCAGGAGGGTGGCATCGCCGAGATCGATTATTTTAGCCCCGGCCGGAATCGCGACGCTGCCTGCCGCGCCCACCGCCGTGATCTTATCGTCAGTGACCACGACGATGCCGTTGCTGATCCGCGCGCTGCCCGTCCCATCAATGAGCCGCGCGGCGCGCAGAACGGTCGTCCCCTTGCCTTTCGGGTCGGGCGGGCGTACCTGACCGGCCTGCATTCCGCTCGCCTGCGCATAGAGGGGTGCGGGAGCGGCCGTGAGCAAAAGCATGACGCTGAGAGCTAAACTGAAACAGGACATCCGCGTGCGCTCCTTTGGTGGCGGCAAGAGTCGGGTGTTGAATTATCTTACCAGGTGATACTGCGTCTGCCGTGGAAGCACCCAGGCGACACGGCCCGTTTCATCGAGTACGGCGTCTTCTTCCTGCCCGACCCAGAGCGTTTGTCCGCCCCACTCCGGCACGGGCGTGCTCGCGGAAAGCTCGATGGAGAACCATGTGCCGGGCAGCAGCAGTGTATCACCGCGACCCGGCACGCCCTGTTGACGATCCCACAATCCGATCAGAGGGCCGGCTCCATGACCGTGATCGCCGACCGGATGGGTATAAATCGAGCCGGTGATCCCCGCCGCCTTCATCGCGGCGAGCGTCGCGGCGAGCACTTCATTGCCGGAGCGACCGGGAAGCATCCGCTCCATTAACAAATCCTGCACGCGATTGGCGTTCGCCAGCGCGCGCTTGATTCCTGCGGGAGCGTCGCGCTCGCCCTCGCGCAGAACGTAGCCCATGTGCTGGGTGTCCGTATTGAGCCGCATCGCGGTGATGCCAAAGTCGACGTGCAGCACATCGCCGCGTTCGATTAGGACTGGTGCTTCTTCAGCCAGCATCTGAATCCCGGCCCGAGTCGGCTTCTGGACACGCACGGAGGGCTGGAACCACGTTCCGAGACCGAGCCGGTTGACCTCCTGACGCAGCCACCACACGACATCCTGATTCGTTGTGACGCCGGGCGTGATAACTTCACGAGAGAAAGCGCGCGCGATCAGCCAGTGAACCGTCTCCATCATCTGTCGGTAGGCGGGGAGCATCTCCGGCAGGCGTAGCGAAATATATTCGAGCGCGAGGTTCTCCGCGCGCACGATCTTGCGCAAATATTCCGGCCCGAGCGTGGCTTCGAGTTTCTCGCGTTCGCCCGCCGAGAGACCGTCGGCAAAGGCATGCGTGTGCGACGTGTTGACCGCAATCGTGGCGGGCGCGCGTTCGGCGATCAATTTCTTAAGCAGCGCCCACTGGCCCTCGCCGTATATCTCGCGATTCTCCACCTCCGGGTCACGATAAACCGTGTAGAGACCGCCATTGGAACCGCCGCCCAGCGCCAGACGCTCGATGCCCCGTTCTTCACCGCGATCGTAGAAAACATAGATCGTGCGCCGTCGCGCGGCGAAGACGGTCGGCGAGACGAGCGAAAAAAAGACCGGGTCCTCATTGTATTCGCGGCAAATGATCAGCCACATCTGGACGCCATGCTTCCGCATCAGCTTTGGAAGAACGCGTTCGAGCCGTATTTTCAACCACCCCTGCTGGATCTCGGCCTGCTCGCGCAGGGTGGGAAGCGGCTTCGGCGTCTGGGCGGTGGCGATAGACGCATGCGTTGCGCCGAGGGCACAGACCAGCAGCAGCGCAAACAATCGCCAGACATGGGCGAGCCCGTCTGTTTTGTTCAAGAGCATCCTTCCTCCCTTCAAACGACGTGAGTCCACTTGCGGAAATAAATGCATCTGTATTGTAACTTGCGTCTAATCGCGTACGCCAGAGGATCGTAAATGTAAACCCGGAAGCACGACGCGCGGCGAACGCGCTGTTAACATCGGCTCGTGTATCTTGTTTCAACGGTGTCCCCCGGCATCCGCCGGCCCTTCTCTCAGCCTTCCCGGTAGCGCTTCAGGATCAATTCTGTTTAAATTAAATGTAAGTTGCGAACAGGAGGGAAGATGAGCCGAACAGAAATTTCATTTGAACCGTTCTTATTACGGCCTCCACGTATGCCCGATGATCTGGCATGAGATTGACAACTTTTCTTCGGGCGCGGTCTGCCTGGTGCTGGCCTCTGAGATGACGCGGCCGACTGTTTTCGCGATTACGATCAATTCTTGAAAGCGGCGCAGGGATAGAAATGATGAGCGTTCCTTTCCTCGACGTGCGGACGTCCTATCTGGAACTAAAAAGTGAGCTGGATGCCGCCTGTCAGCGAGTGATGGAGTCCGGCTGGTACATCCTGGGCCCGGAGGCCGAACACTTTGAACGGGAATTCGCCGCTTACTGTGGCGCGCGACACTGCGTCGGAGTGGGCAACGGCCTCGACGCGCTGCACTTGATCCTGCGCGCCTGCGGTATCGGACGCGGCGACGAAGTGATCGTTCCGGCCAATACTTATATCGCCACCTGGCTGGCGGTATCTTATGCGGGGGCGACGCCGGTGCCGGTCGAGCCCGATCCGCACACCTGCAACATCGGCCCGCAACACATCGCCGACCATCTTACTTCCCGCACGCGGGCCATTATTCCGGTTCATCTCTACGGGCAGACGGCGGATATCGATCCGATTCTGGAAATCGCTCGACGGCATGACCTGAAGGTCATTGAAGATGCGGCACAGGCGCATGGCGCTCGATACAAGGGACGCCGCGCGGGAACGCTCGGCGATGCGGCCGGCTTCAGTTTTTATCCGGGCAAGAATCTCGGCGCGCTGGGCGATGCGGGGGCCGTGGTGACCGATGATGACGCGCTGGCTGGCGAGGTGAGACTACTGCAAAATTACGGCTCACGGATCAAATACAACCACGAGGCGCAGGGGTTCAATTCCCGACTCGACGCGTTGCAGGCCGCTTTCCTGCGCGTCAAGCTCTCCCGCCTCGATGCGTGGAATGAGTGCCGGAGAACTCTCGCCGCACGTTACCTCGAGGAATTAACGGATGTGCCGGAGCTGGTGCTTCCCTCCGTGCCCGAGTGGGCGGAGCCGGTCTGGCACCTTTTTGTCGTCCGCCACCCGCGGCGCGACGCGCTGCAACAGCATCTTGATCGAGCGGGGATCGGGACACTGATTCACTATCCCATTCCGCCGCATCTCTCCGGCGCGTACAGTGAACTGAACATCAGGGCGGGGAGTCTCCCCGTCACAGAGGAACTGGCGAAGACATCGCTCAGCCTGCCGATGGGTCCGCACCTATCGCCGGCCGATCAGCAGAAGGTAATATCTTGTGTGAAAGCGTTTGCCGGAACGTCGCCTTCCGGGATGTAGCTGCTCTCCGTGATCGGTACATGCTGGCGAATATCCGCCACAATCCGATCCAGTCTGCCCTAAGGATCGGTCTCCGGACGCTTCAGGATCGATCGCCCGGTACAAACTTATTCGAACTAACATGCGATGTTGAAAGATACGCCGGAGCCCCTCGTCAGCGTTATCGCCACCTGCGACAACCATTCGCGGTTCGTTTTAGAGTGTTTGGAGAGCACTCGCGCGCAGACTTATAAAAACATACGGTTGATTATTATGGATGATTGCTCCAGCGATGATTCCGTCACCATCATCCGCGCATCGATTCGGGCGAAACATGGCGGAGTGTTGTAAACTGCTTTGTGAGGTGGTATTCGTTTTGAAATGCGGGTGCGAAGAGCCTGCGAGAAGGAAGCTGACAAACCGTGGCGGCGCTATTGAATGAGACCGAGGTGCGTGTGGTC
>JANOGZ010000162.1:0-2524 GCA_031406255.1 Pyrinomonadaceae bacterium
TGTATTAATACTAGCTGACGCATTGCGATACAATTTAATCTTTGAATCGCTTTGGTGCTGCCTCCATGCCGTCTGCTATTTCCTCGGCGATAATGCCCGGTGCTGAATCTATCAGTTCAGCATGAGGATGACTGTCAAATAGCTTTAATATTTTCAAAGACTTTCGGGCAAGTTGCTGCTAGAGTACCCAACCGTTTCCCGATAAAAGACCCACCGGGATGTGCACTCACGTTCATACTTAAACCTTGAAAGGTTCCCGTAATGACGACTCGGGTTTTGGATATTCTCAATTTTTCAAATCGCCGGAACCCACAAGCTGATTCTGGAGTGCAACTCAAGAAAGAGCTCATATCAGCGATACTCCGTAAGAGACAGGACTACTTCTTCTATATTTTGATCCCGTCGGAGTTGTTGGCTGCATTTGAATCCGACCTTAAGGGTAGAAACGTTCAGCTAATCCCAACCAACTTCGTTTCGCGCCAGCAGGGAGGGGCCTTCCATTTTGACGTGCGCGAGCTTACTTCTCTTTTAGACTTCAAACAGATAGATATTGACCTTCTATTTGTGAATCAGCCCGAGTTAACCGCACCATTGTTGGATTTCTTCAACAAGGTGCATTTTTTTGACATACACTCATTCGGCTATATTCATTGGATGGATTGGAAAAGGGCAGACAGGATCAAGAATCGCTGGAACCAGCCTGCCAATTTGAATATCCTGACCAGCATCCTCCTTTCCGCTGTAACAGGATGCAACTCCCGGTATGGCAAAGAACGGATCCTTCAAGAAGCCGCTGTATGGCTCAACTCAACGGCCCTCGAACTGATTGATAAAAAACTGGTCCCACTTTGGCCCGGGGTCAATTGCCGGGATATTTTGCGAGCAAAAACAACCGAACGGTTTCCAGTAAAAACTCTTATCTTCCCTTTTCGCACACAGAAATATACTGGATTCAAGTCTCTTGTGGAGATTCACCTGGCAAATCTTTGGAAGCGGCGAAAGGACTTTCGTCTTCTGCTGACCAATCCAAGCGACTATGATTATGTGAAAAACTATCCCCGGCGATTTCCTTTCATTGAAGTCTCTCACTTTAATCGTAACGATTATCTGAAGGCTCTTTGGAAAGCCGATATCGTGGTCGGCTGTCATAATGGCTCGAACCAGTGGTCGCTGGCGGCGGTCGAAGCCGTCGCGGCTGAGTGTATCCCCCTTTTCAATAAATCCTCGTTCTTTCCTGAGATGATTTTAGAAGCCGCCCCAACCCTCAGACAAGAAACTGGGTTGCAGCGTTATCTTTATTACCGGGGTACTTTTGCCGAGAGATTAGAAGCCCTATTGGACAACCTGGAGGAAGAGCGACAGCGGGTCAAGCTGCTTAGTCGAAAATTTCGGCAATTTTATGATTGGGATAATCGGGTGGAAGATTGGATCCGCTGTTTCGATTTGGCGGATGCTGCCGCCCCTGAAATCACCGAACGCAGTAAGGCGATTCGAGAAATTGAGGCTCTCTTAAAGCAGAACGGGAAATGTTCCAAAGAGGCCATCCTTCAGCATCTCAACTGGCATCCCAAAAGCCGTCAAATCTCATGGACAAAGTATCGCAAGTATCTACGCAAACGGGTGACTGAAGACTCATGTCTACCAGTAGTCATTTTTGACGATGTGAGGAAAAATGGCCGCCCCGGTCGCCAGCGCACACGGCGAGCCTGAAACTTGTCATGGGCTTTCCGGCACGAGGGCTTCCGAAAGCCACTTGGCACAGGATAGCCAATCGGCTCGAACTTTTGTTATCCTGCAGGCACTATGAAAGAGGTTAGTTGGACATCAGGACGGATTAACCTCACGCAAAAGAAAGATTACGGTTGTTATGGAACACAGTGAGATTAACGAACTTCAAGCTTTTCTGGGAGCGGGCGTGCTGAATTCCGGTTGCGGGCTGTATCTGCCCAGATTCTCAGGGAAAGTCGCCCTGACCGCAGACGCTGGTGCGCCGTTACCCTTGCAATATGCCGGCGGCACCTACAGTGAGCGTGACGCCAAGGCCGCTTTCTACATTACTTCGGTGCTCGGGCACCTCCTTGATTCGGACAAGATTCAATTAGAAGAAGCCTCGGATTTCACGCCCGACTCGGGGCTCGCGCACAAGACCGCTTTTCTTTTCGGGAGCCGGTCGAATCAAGTGACGATGTGGGCCACGGAGAAGCTGCCGGAGAGCGGGTTCTTCAGGTTCAAGTTCAGCGGGATGTGGCAGATTATATGCAGAGACGGAAAGGTCTACGAGCTGCCCGATCCGAGTAAGCTGGAGCAGGGCGCTTACGCGAATCAAACCGATTATGGCGTTATCAGCAGACTGTCCGTACCGGAAACCGGAGAACGCCTCTTTGTGATTGCGGGACTGGGCAGCAGGGCTACGGAAGGGTGCGGCCACTATTTCTCGCGCCACTGGCGCGAGCTGTTTCAGCGGTACGGCGACAACGACTTCGCCGTCATCCTGGAATTTTCACCGCCGCTGGACCCGAAGCAG
>JANOGZ010000197.1:0-2946 GCA_031406255.1 Pyrinomonadaceae bacterium
CCCCGCTTATCTTCAAGCGGAGGTCTTACCGCTTGTGCGTGCAGCACGAACCGCCGGTGCAGCAACTTGCGCCGGGGGCGCAACAACTGGCTTCCGCTCGCTCCATGTCGCATGCGTGCGGCGTCGATTGTGAGCTGCCACCAGCCGCATACACGGCTCCGGCCAGTCCGAGCACAAGTCCAAAAGCTAGGATTTTGATGCGTTTCATGTGTGTCTCCTGGTTCAGAATAGAGTGGTAGGTTACGCCGGCAAACGATTCGCCGACGCATCTTTACCAACCCGTCTCTAAATCAGAAAGACACAACATCGAAGGTAGGTGCCTCCCCGGTCTGGCACTTGCAGCCGATGGGCAAGAAGCAGGACAGGTATTCGGGCATCCGGCGCAGATAACAACTTGTTCCCGGCAACTGCAAGGGGCGCGTCCGAGCGGCTCACCTTGCGCGCCGGGTCAGCCGATTGACCGGCGAGCGGGCAACACGAAATCCTGTTCGGATGTGCCGGAGGTTTTCTGATGGATGGCGTCGCGCGATCGTTTTCCGCGTGGTGGCAACAATCACGCCCTCCGGCATTTGAGGGGCATGACTCAGCCGGTAGAGAGAGTTGCGATTCGTCTGCGGGAGCGGCGGCGGCGTTGCCTTCGCAACCGATTACACACCCTAACCCAGCCAGCCAGAACACGAGAGTCATCGCGGCCAGGCGACGAGCCGGTCCACCGTTTTTTGATCGCGGCGCAATCATCGAAGGCAGTATACAGATCAAAGATTAGTAGCGCTAGTGACACGCCGCGGCATCACAGCGGGTTTCTTCGCCACGCCGGGCTGCGATGCCGTCTTTAGAAAACCGATCCCGACGCGCTCTGGCGCGCAATCGCTTCGGCGCGCCGGTTCCACCCGCGACAGTCAGAGTTACGAGCCAGCGTCCACGACGCACACTGACAGCAATATCGAAGGGGTCGCCGGGCCGCGCCCAAAAGAAAAGCCGCCCGTGGCGGGACGGCTCTTCGGCGCGCCAGTTTGTAGTGCTCTAAGCGTCCACCGTACGCATCTGCCCCACGACAAACTCGGACCACCCGAATTTGTCGCTAAACCACACTTGCGGCAGGCAATAAACCCTTCAATTCGCGCACAATTCTGACCGCCTCGCGCTGGTCTTTGAGGGCAATCATAAAAAACCGGTACCCTTGCTGAAAACAGACGATCCCGTTGGCAAATAGCCATACGCCATCGAGAAACGGATTGCCGCCCAGAAGCCAACTGATGGGAGCGCCGGTGATGCGGCCCGGTTGAAAAATCTGTGCCCACATCGCGACGCCCGCCGCGCAACTGAATGCGCCGAGCAGCGGCGCGCCGACATAGCGAACGATTTTCCGCTCAAATTCGACGCGCTCTCTTTCGGCCTTCGCCAGTTCGCCGTGGGCGATCAGCTGTTCGCGCTGGCGCAGGTAGCGATCAAACTTTTCGCCGGCGCGGCGAAGCGCGTAGACGGGTAGCGCCGAATGCGTGAACCAGTGCGGATGCGCGCCGAGCAGCACGCCGTCCAGAGCGGGAAATGAAGCGCCCAGCCGCACGCCCGCGGCGAGCGAAAGCGAAACGGCGATGGCCTGTTTTGGATTCTCGCGCGCCCAGTCATAAGCCCTGAGCAACCCGAGCGTCGCGGCGGACGTGGCGCGCGTGAGGCGTGCGCCCGCCCCATAAAATTGCGAGGCGCGATCATAATAATTTCGCGCTTCACCGAACACCTCGCCAGCCTTTTCGCCGGCGCTGCGCCCGGCGGCGCGGAAGGCATCGCCCGCTTCGCGTGCGGCCCGCGTGGCTTCTTCGCCCGCACGCCGCGCATGATCGCGAACATCATACTCATCGCCCAGGCGCTCGGCTTCTTCGCGCGCGCGCTCGGCCTCGCTGGCGACCCGCGCCGCCCCCCGGCGGGCGGCCTCGCCGGCAGAGCGCGCGCCGTCCTCGACGCGCTCTTTAATTCCATACTTTTCATCAAGCTCGCGGGCTTTACGCCGCGCCGCTTCGCGCCATTCATCAAGCTTGTCTCGATAATCCGCCATATAATTAGTCCTCACTGAAAAAGATCGCACGCCGAAACGCTGAACGTGAGAGGTCCGCTCTTCACGGGAGAGCGCGGCACACGCTCGCTTACCTCAGTATACGCCGAAGGGCTGGCGAAGGATTCAAATCAAGTGTCTGGCAGCGTGACACACGGTTGCGTCCCTGCCGTTTCGCTTCATAGAGCGCGGCGTCAACGGCGGAGACCAGTTCGCGTCCGTCGCGCGCGCAGCTCGGAAACTCCGCCACCCCAAAGCTCGCCGTAATTCTTAGCACCGGCGTAATGTCCACCTCCGCAATCGAGATGCGCAGACGCTCGGCCACTTCGATCCCGCGGCCGAAATTCGTTTCGGGTAACACTACCGCGAATTCTTCGCCGCCGATCCGCGCCACCGTGTCTATCCCGCGCGTTCCCGCTTGCAGAGCGGTTGCCAGGTGACGAATCGCCTCGTCTCCGGTCTCATGACCGTAGGTGTCGTTGACTTGTTTAAATTCATCTATATCGAGTATCAAAAGGCAGAACGGATGGCTGTAGCGCTGTGTGCGGGCCACTTCTTTCTCCAGTTGACGCTCGAAGCGACGGCGGTTGGCGAGCCCCGACAGGTGATCTGTATGTGCCGCTTCCTCAATCGTATCCAGATAAGCCTTGAATTCGAGCAACGTGCGCGCGCGCGCGAGTAAGAGATCAAGGTCGGTCGGGTCTGTGATGTAGCCGAGGGCGCCCACTTCCGCGCCGCGGCGCACATCCTGCGCGGCGCCGCGCGCGGCGGATTGAATAATGATCGGAATAAATCGGGTCTGCGGGTTGGCGCGGACGCGCCGCGCCATTTCGTAGCCGTCCATATTCGGCATCATCACATCAGTTATAATCAGGTCGGGTTGATGCGAATCGATG
>JANOGZ010000202.1:0-1971 GCA_031406255.1 Pyrinomonadaceae bacterium
CAGCGGGAGTAGCACCTGCATCCCACGCGAGCGCCACGGATTTATCCGGCTCCGGAGATGCGGTTTAGCTGCTCCCGCGTTTTCTTCAGGTGGTCCCGGCAAGGGCTCCCCAGGAGAGTCCCCGGACTTCCTCTAATTGAGGCAGGGCAATGGTTTCTGTGCTATGATCGGCCATCTCCTTGGTGAGCCCTCTTACCTCGCAGCGATAAGGACTAAGGCCTCGTGAGAAACCTTCATGAGCGGCGCACAAAGCGAGCGAATTGATCGGATTATCCCGTGAAATTTAAGACTGAAGGAAAAAACGTATGGCGGCCATATTGGTGGTTGATGATGACGACACAATCCGCGATGCTCTCTACGACCTGTTTGAGGAAGCGCATCTCTGTCACGCGGCGGAAACAGCCGAAACAGCTTTAGTATATTTAGAAGTAGAAACCTATGACGTGGTGTTGACCGACATTTCCATGCCGGGCCTGAGCGGTTTAGAACTGTTAGGAATCGTCCGGCAGCGCCAGCCCACTACTCCCGTGATTATCATCTCGGGTATCAGCGACAAAGAACACGCCCAGGGGATGCTCAAGCTGGGGGCTTTTGATTACTTGTTGAAACCGTTTCGTCTGGAAGACGTTGAGGCGAGCGTCAACCGCGCTATCGAACATCACCGGCGCCTGGTGGAAGAGGATCGAAAAAAAGCTTCACAGGATGAAAGCGCGGGCTAGCGGCAAGGCCGGACGGAAGATTCCCGAGTTCTTGGAATTAGTAGAAACGTCGGCGGGTTAGCGATCTGCTGCGGCCACATTTGCTGCGCTGAAGCACGATAGACCGGCTAAGCGGCGATGATGAATGCCGCGCTCTTGGTATTCACATCCAGACGCAGGGAGACCTCACGCGCAACTTCCGCGATGCGGGTCGAGGTGAACGGTTTTGTTATTACCCAGTCTACCTGGGCAGCTTTTTGCTCACTCGAACCGACCGCTTCGCCCCACCCGGTGATGACAGCGATCGGCACATTGCCGCTCCGCTCGCGCACGGCATGCGCCAGTTCCCAGCCGCTCATTCCCGGCATGCCGATATCGGTAAAGACCGCGTCGAAGGTGTGGGTGTCGAATAAGGCGATCGCTTCGCGCCCGCCTTCCGCGGTCATCGCCTCATAGCCTTCGCTCTCCAGAATATCGCGGAGGAGTTCTCGGACGGGCGCTTCATCATCGACGACAAGGAATTTCACGCGCTCCGCGCCGGCCGGCATGGCCGGCGCGGAGACGAGCATTGTGGCGGGGGCGGTGTCGGTTTGAAATATCATCCGGCTCGTTGTCGCCGGCATTTTAATCCGGAAGGTCGTGCCGCGACCGATCTCCGAGTCGACCTCGACGGTTCCCTCGTGTCGACGGATGATACCGTAGCTGACCGCCAGGCCCAGTCCCATTCCGCCTTTGCCTTTCGTCGTAAAGAACGGATCGAAGATACGCGCGCGCACCTCCGGGCTCATCCCCATGCCCGTGTCGCTGACGCAGATCTCGACGTTGCCATCCGTCTCGGCAGCGGAGAGCGTGAGCGTACCTCCGGCGGGCATCGCATCGACGGCGTTGAAGACCATGTTGACCAGAACTTCACGTAGTTCTGAGGCGTCACCCATGATCCAGGCGCCCGAACGTATCTTTAACTCAAGATTGATGTGGATGTTGACGGCTTCGGAGCGATCTTTCCACCGCGGGCGAGTGATTTCACTTACATCGGAGAGGATTTGGTCGACGGGGACGGGCTCGAAATCGTGATCGCGGCGCTGCTGCGCGAAATCTTGAATGCGTTTGACTGTTTTCGCGCCGTCTTCGGCGGACTTGATGATAATTTGCAGCCCGCGTCTGAGTTTTTCGGGATCGTTGGTGCGCATTAACAACTGCGCGCGGCCGAGAATACCGGCCAGCGTGTTATTAAAGTCGTGAGCCACGCCTGACGCCAGCTCGCCGAGCGCCG